>JAOZLM010000198.1 GCA_029934815.1 Desulfocapsa sp.
TAGTATTTTGGCTTATCTGGGGAAATGTTGGGCAAGAGAAAGTAGAAGCTCGTTAACACGACTGCAGTTTAGTTTATGCATAATATTTGTCCTGTGGACACGTACTGTTTTGGGACTGATAAAGAGATGAGTGCCTATCTCATCAGGATTCATTCCCTGTACAATTAGATTGGCGACCTCATATTCTCTGGTTGTGAGGACAGAGAGTGTGCCATTGTCGCCTTTACCGGTAAGTAGACTCTCCAGAACCTCGGGAGGAAGGTTCCGACTGAGACACATATGCCCCTCGCTGACGTTCTTGGTTGCACTCGTAAGGTCCGCTATTTCGTCAGTTTTGAGAATATATCCTTTTGCGCCTGCTTTGATCGCTCTGTGAATCTGGTTGGGCTCACGGTGCATGGAATATATCACAATGACAGCATCTTCAACTCGTTCTTTAATGCGTGGAATTAAGTCAATGCCGCTTAATCCCTCCAGAGTAATATCAAGAATTATCACATCAGGTTTGAGCGTTTTTAGCTTTTTTAAAGCAGTTGGAGCGTCTTTAGCTTCACCAATAACTTCAATATCTTCCTTTTTTTTCAATACAGAACTGACACCATGTCTGATAACAGGGTGGTCATCAATAATAAAAACTGAGATAGTTGCCATGCCAGGCACTCCGGTGACTGTGTTTGTTTTGTTAAAAATTCTGTAAAGATACTTATATTTTTATACTATCAGAAGAGGAAGTTATATGTCAACAGAGTCTTTATTTGCCAGAATAAATGAAATGGAGTAGATGAAAAGGCATGGAAAAAACTTTTGAATTGATAGCGCCTTTTGAACCATCCGGCGATCAGCCTGATGCCATCGAAAAATTAGCAAATGGAATTGAAAACGGTGCGAAAAGTCAGGTACTTCTCGGTGTTACCGGATCCGGAAAAACATTTACAATTGCTTCTGTGATTGATGCCGTACAGCGCCCGGCCCTGATAATTGCACCGAACAAGACACTTGCAGCTCAACTGTTCTCTGAATTTAAAGAGTTATTTCCAAATAATGCCGTAGAATATTTTGTTTCCTATTACGATTATTACCAACCGGAAGCCTACATTCCAACTTCTGACACCTATATAGAAAAAGATTCTTCCATTAATGATGCAATCGACAAGATGCGTCACTCGGCCACCCGTTCTCTGTTAACCAGAAGTGATGTGATAATTGTCGCCTCAGTTTCCTGTATTTATGGACTTGGCTCTCCTGATGAATATAAAAACATGCATCTTTTTCTCAGATGTGATGAAGAATATCCACCAGAAGAAGTTACAAGACGCCTGGTATTTATGTTGTATGAGAGAAACGATATGTCTTTTCATCGGGGAACATTCAGGGTACGCGGTGATGTGATCGATATCTTTCCCGTACACGAAGAAGAGGTAGCACTACGGGTTGAGTTTTTTGGAGACACCATTGATGCCATTTCGGTTATTGATCCGTTGCGAGGCGTTGTGCTTGAAAAACTTAACGAATTCACAGTGTTTCCCGGTAGTCACTTTGTAACCTCCAAAGACAGATTGCAAACGGCTGTGGAAACTATAAAAGTCGAACTGGTCGACAGACTTGCGTACTTTCATAAAGAACAAAGGCTACTTGAGTTACAACGCCTTGAACAGAAAACCATGTTCGATCTGGAGATGATTCAGGAGCTTGGTTACTGCAATGGAATTGAAAACTACTCACGGCATCTTACCGGCAAAGAACCCGGTGTCGCCCCTCCCAATCTGCTCGATTATTTTCCGGAAGATTTTCTCCTTTTTCTCGATGAATCACATATAGGTGTTCCACAGTTAAACGGTATGTATAACGGCGACAGGGCGAGGAAAAAAACACTTGTGCATTACGGTTTTCGATTACCCTCAGCACTGGATAACAGGCCGCTGCGCTTTGAAGAATTCAGCGAGAGAATAAATCAGGTAGTTTATGTGTCAGCAACGCCTGGTGCCTATGAAATGGAACAGGCAGAAGGGCGAATTGTAGATCAGATTATTCGCCCGACAGGACTGCTTGATCCTAAAATTCAAGTTCGGCCTGCTGCCACCCAGGTTGATGATCTTCTTGAAGAGGTAAGGATTAGAACTGAGCTTGGAGAGGCAGTATTGATCACAACACTCACTAAACGAATGGCTGAAGATCTTACTGACTATTACGAAAAACTTGATGTTAAGGTGCGCTATCTGCATTCTGATATTAAAACCCTTGAGCGGATAGAATTGATACATGCTCTGCGAAAAGGCGAATACAATGTACTCATTGGGATCAACCTGCTCCGTGAGGGACTCGATATCCCCGAAGTTTCACTAGTTGCGGTACTGGATGCTGATAAAGAAGGTTTTTTACGTTCAGAACGATCTCTCATTCAAACCTGCGGCAGAGCTGCACGAAATGCAAATGGGATTGTTATTCTCTATGGTGACTCAATAACGGGTTCCATGCAACGAACCATTGATGAAACTGACAGACGAAGGGAAATCCAGAAGGCGCATAATAAAGAACATGGTATAATACCTACGACAATTCGTTCTAAAGTGAAAAATGCGTTACAAAAACATCTGCAGGCAAGCGGGTATGAAGCTGCTGATGATATGGAAAACGGATTGTTAAAAGCAGCGGAAGATCTTCCTGTATATTACTCTATTAGTGAGTTGGAATCTGAGATTAAAAAACTGGATAAAGAGATGCAACAGGCGGCCAAAGAACTTGCTTTCGAGAAAGCCGCAGCCATTCGTGACAGAATTAAAGCGCTTCGTAAACTGGAGATTGAGATAGGATGAAGAGTGGCTTTGTCAACAGAGTATCACTGCAGATTGCACCGATATTACTGGCTGTTATAACGAAAATCTGGTTTTTTACCTGCCGGGTGAATGTCCATGGCTTAACATACCGTGATGCAGTCATGGCTAACGGTGGCAGTGGTATTGGCAGTTTCTGGCATTACAGTTTTCTCTACTCTTTTTTCCACAACCGTAAAGAAAAAGTTGTTGCCATGGTAAGTGCCAGTAAAGACGGTGAATACATGAGCCGATTTTTCGAAATATTTGGTGTTAAAACTGTACGTGGCTCCAGAAATAAAGGCGGCATCGGTGCGCTGAAAGGTATGATCCGTGCAATGCAAAGCGGCTACAGTGCTGCTATTGTAGCAGATGGGTCACAAGGTCCGGCACGGGTTTTACAGGCCGGTTGTATAGTGCTTGCCTCACGCAGTGGTTCTCCTGTTATCCCCATGTTATGGTCGTGTAATCGTTATATTCGTATCCGTTCCTGGGATGGTACTGCAATCCCATATCCCTTTTCTACCATTGAGTTTTTCTATGGCAAACCGCTTGAAGTTCCGCCGAAGATTAAATCGGAAGAAATTGAAGAGTACCGTATTATTCTGGAGGATCGGTTGAATAATCTCTATCTTGAAGCTTGGGCGCTACAAGGGAAAACTGAACATTAAAGTACTGTTTTTATCAAAAAATCCATTTTACTTTTTAAAATATTAAAATGACTAAGGCTATTATAGTTGCCGGACTCTCCGGTGGATCAGGAAAAAGTGTGGTTGCTGTCGGGTTGACAGCAGCTCTAGCCAAAAGTGGCAAGATTGTGGTGCCTTTCAAAAAAGGCCCGGACTATATTGATGCCGGCTGGATGAAACTGGCCGCTGGCATCAATTGTTATAACCTTGATCCCTATTTGATGGATGAAGAGGTTATTAAAACGTCTTTTCTGGAGAATAGTTACGGTGCTGACATTGCAATTCTTGAAGGAAATCGAGGGCTATATGACGGTGTTAATCCGGAAGGTGGATACTCTACTGCCGAACTTGCCATATCCTTAGGACTTCCGGTTTTACTCGTTGTTAACTGCACCAAGACAACACGGACTGTTGCCGCCATGGTTCTTGGCTGCATGAAACTTGATGAACGTATAAATATCAAAGGAGTCGTGCTCAATCAGATCGGGACAAAAAGACATCAGTCTATAGTTACCCAAGCTGTGGAGAAATATACAGGGATTCCAGTGCTAGGCGCAATTCCCAGGATGAAACGTGATATTTTCCCCATGCGTCATTTAGGTGTTACTCCTCATCAGGAGTACGAAGGCAGCGAACAGGCAATGGATATGCTCGCCGAAACTGCTGCTACGCACCTTGATCTTGATCGGATTTCTGAGGTTATGGTTGATATTCAACCGATTGTAAAACATACAGTAAGTGTTACAAAAACTAAATTACGTATCGGATTGCTGGTGGATGCTGCTTTTCAGTTTTACTATTCTGAAAACCTTGAAGCACTTGAGAAAGAAGGTGCTGAGCTGATTCCCATAAACGCCCTTGAGGAGCAAGCCCTACCTGAGCTGGACGGCCTTTATATTGGTGGTGGTTTTCCTGAAACTTCAGCCAAATTACTTGCTGCCAATGTGTCTTTTCGAGAATCTGTGAAAATAGCTGCAAATGAAGGACTTCCAATATACGCTGAATGCGGGGGGCTAATCTATTTAGGTGAATCAATAGAGCTTGATGGTGAGGTACATCCTCTTGCAGGCGTTTTTCCTATTCGATTTGGGATGTCAAAGAAACCACAGGCCCATGGCTATTCAGTATTTATGACGGAAAATGAAAATCCTTTTTACAAAATCGGCCAGGAAGTGAAAGGGCACGAGTTTCGGTATTCAACGATTTTGGATTGGCAGGGAACCTCGGAAGATCTCGCTTTTAATATGACAAGGGGAACAGGTTTTATTGATGGCCGTGACGGACTGGTCAGTAATAACGTCTTGGCTCTCTATACCCATATTCATGCGCTGGGGACACCTGAGTGGGCGACTGGATTTATGGCTTGTTGCCGAAAAATTAAAAACGAGTAATTGTTCCCGCATATTCAATAAATAATATTTATTACATATAATCAGGAA
>JAOZLM010000199.1 GCA_029934815.1 Desulfocapsa sp.
GGTAGCTGATCCATAGCCGGTAATCTGATTTCCACAGTTGTTCCTTCTTCCGGAACAGAACTAATGTGTACTTTCCCTTCATGCTGGGAGATGATGGCTGCCACCAGTGCCAGACCAAGGCCCATCCCTCTTTTGGCTCCTCGTGGTTTTAAGGAGAAGTAGGGATCGTATATATTGGCTAAGTCCTGTTTTTGGATACCCGTCCCCTGATCTTTGATTGTGATTTGTACATATTTTTCTTCTGTATTATCTGTTTGGCTTGCACTGTGTTTTTTAAAGTTCTTTGCTGTAACAGTTAGTTGTCCACCGTTTGTCATTGCCTCTTTTGCATTGTTAAATATTTCCACAAAGACCTGGTTTATCTGGTGAACATCGGTGTTTACCAGCCATAAGTTCTCTTCTACGTTAAATTCACAGCTTATATTCGATGAGTCATTGAATACGTAATCTCTCGCATGTTTCAACATATCTTTAACAAGTGTCGGCTGTTTCTGGGGGTTGTTCATATCCGAAAACATAATGAATTTCTGAATGAGTTGTTTGGTGCTTAGTATAATGTCACCGGATGCTGTTAAAAACTCCCGGGCACTGTGTTCTTCGGGTAACTGCATTGCGGCCAATTCGATATTCCCCTGGATCCCCATAAGCAGATTGTTGAAATCATGGGCTAAACCATTTGCAAGAATTCCAATGGTTTCTATTTTTTTGCTGTGGATCAATTCTTCAATGGCTTCATTACGTTCCTGAGACAGATGCCACTTTTCCAGAAGAGTACTTGCCGATTGTCGTATTTCAATGGTTTCAAAAGGTTTTTTTATGATAAGCAGATTGTCTTTTGGGGATAATTCAGTCTTAATATCTTCCCATGAATAATCGGAATAGGCAGTAATTATAACGTATTGTAAACACGGATCTTCCATCTGCATCTGTTTTATTGTCTGTATCCCGTCAAGACCCGGCGGTATGCGAATATCCACAAAGGCGAGGGCGTAAGGATTTCCATCTTGTTTCGCCTGTCGAACCATGGCCACCCCTGTGTCTCCCTGCAGTGCAGAATCAATCTGTATCTCAGAAGCTCTGTTCTCAGGTTCAGAAAATCCGCTGATATCATTCACCAGCGCATCCAGGTCAGATGTATCACTTACAGGGGATAGTATTTTCTTTATATCATTGTGAATATCCTGAGTATCGTCAACGATCAGGATTCGATTTTTTCGTTCTGTTGTCATACTGATCCTTTTGTATTGTGTACTACCGGTAATTGCAGGCGGAAGAGTGCACCTTTTCCCTCACCGGGGCTTTCTGCGAGTAGAGTTCCATTCATTTCGGTGGCTAAATTTGCAGCATTATGCAGTCCAAAACCGTGTCCATTGTCTTTGGTACTAAAACCAAAGACAAATATTTGCTGCAGGATAGTGTCTTTTATTCCCATCCCATTATCATGTACTTCTAAAATAACAGATTGTTTATCAAGGGGATAGAGTGTAAGGGAAAGGGTTTTATTTTGCTGCTCTTGCTTGTCGAATGCATCTATAGCATTGCTGATAAGATTGTTGATGATTTGTAATATTTTATATCTCTCGCCATACATTTCCGGCAGTTTTGTATACTTGCGCTCGATGGCTATTTCATTATCTCTGATTTGCTGTTTGAAAACCTGAAGGCATTCTTCGAGAATATCGGTTATATCAATTTGTTCCGATAGCCCGCCTTCTTTTGCAGTGTCCTGCTGTGTTCGTATTATTTCTGCTACCAGATGTATGTGTTTGAGTTGACGGCGGCACTCATTCAGCAGTATGTCTTGCTCTTTTGTCAGTTGGTCAGAGAGTTTTGAAAAGTAAAGAGGAAGTTGTTTGCCCTTGGGGTCATTAGTAAAAAACTCTCCCGGATTATCTGAATGCTTTTCAATCAAATCAACTATTCCCGGCAGGGAGAGACAACTGCTCTTTTGGGTTATTTCATGAATATGTTCAGAAGAGACTGATATGCTGTTGAGTATATTCCCCACATTATGCAGTACCTCGGTTGCTATTTCAGCTTTCCCGGCAAGGCGGGAGGTGTGCAATAATTTCGCTACGGTTTGCGCATGTTCGATGGCCAGAGCACAGACCTCTGAGATATGAATAGCAACATTCAGGTAGTGTTCGATATACTTTGGGAAAGCAATATGTTGAATATGCAGTATTGCCAAAACATTGTCTCCTCTACCGATACGTAGAAGAAAACTGTCTTCTGCCTGATTTACCTGGTACTTCTCCTGAGGACTTGTGTAAAAATCCATTAGATATTGTTGCTCTGCTTTGCTTATAGTAATCGTCTGTCTGAGCTGTAATCCTGTTTTGTCTGCCCATATAAACAGGATATTTGCAGGGGCGAGCAGCATGGTGAAAAGTTCAATAATACTTTTTTTAACCTCTGTTTCAGAGTTTGCTCTGGTCACCTGGACAAGCAGATCTATAACCATGGCAGAATCAGCAGCGTTACGTTGATTTACTTTATTTTCCTGTATTAATTGTCGTTGCTTATAGCTTGTCACAATTTCTGAGAGGGCAAGGCGATGATAATCAAGTCCAATGGACAGGATTTCACTGGGAAGATTCAGAAAGGCAGCAAAACTCTGAAGATGTTCCCTGCTGTTTTTATTTGTACCAGTATCAAGAAGCACCAGTTTGCGAAGAGACTGGCCAAAATAATCGGCAGCCGTTTCCCTGTCAAATCCCCATTCATGCACATGGTTTTCCCATTCGGCAAGCCAGCCGGGGCTGAGTAAATAGCCACCATTTTGTTGGAGTGAAGTCACGAGAGTTGTGCCAGCAAGATAATGGAAACATTGCTCCTGTTTGTTGATTGTACAGTGTGCAAAACCGGGGGCAGGATCGTCAAGTTGCTGTAGGCAGAAAGAACCAAAGAGCTCAATATACTCTGCATCGGTTGCTTTTATGGTTTCTTCCAGCTCTTTCCACTGTATTGGCGGACGTCCGCACCTGGCGGGGAATGCCTTGACCTCTACATTGGAAAAACCGTCTGATTCCACGGCGGCTTTCATTTCCGGATAAAGGTACTCACAGCATATAAAACAAAGAGTCGGGAGCATTGCTTCCTTTTTATTTGGTGGAGTAATATCCCCATTTGTGCACTGCTTCGGAGATGGCAAGCAGTGTCTCTTCACTTACCTGCCATGGGATTTCACCGTGATTATCGGACAGAATAAAACCACCTCCACTTGCTGCTGCGGTAATGAGGTCTTTCACTTTTTTTTCGGCTTGTGCCGGTGTCCAGCGTCGCATCTCTATGCCATTCAGGTTGCCAATGAGCGTGATTTTGTTCCGGCAGGCCTCTTTCAGGGCTGTGATATCCTCAAGGCTGCTGACCCCAACAGCAGCAGTCCCCATGGTGGCAAGATCGTCGATAATGGGCAATGCATTTCCTGAAGCTAAGTGGAAGGCTGTGGGGCCCTGGATTTGAGAAAGGGTCTGTTTGTCTACTTCGAATCCTGTTTGTAAATACATGTCGCGGGAAACCATAGTGGGTGAAGCCATGGGGTTAAAATAACAGATGGCAGTTGCACCTGCTGCAAGTTGGGCGTTAGACCAGGAGATACAAAATTCTGTGTTTACGGCCATGAGTTTGTTGAAGAGCTCGGGATCCCCATAGAGTAACTCAATATAGGCGGGGAGCCCCATCTGCATAACTGGCAGGGAAAAGGGAGAAACAACCACTCCGATAATCGGTGTCTCCTCCCCTGCTTTTTCCTTGAGTGTGGCAATGGTTGAAAGCACTCTTACAAGACAGGATGTTTCCTGAACTGTGGGAGCTGTGAGAGAGGGTATATCACTTTTTTTCTGAATAATAGGAGCACCGGAATTGGGTGGTCCGTCTTCATAAAAGAGCACTTCCCCGCCAAATGCTTCCACTTCGATGGGTGTATAAAAAAACGGATAGAGACAATCATGCCGGTATTTATTGAGCATGCGCAGCTGTCCCTCAACCACATATTCAGATTTGGAAAAATACTCTTCGATGCTTAATCCCAGTTCTCTGGCACCGTGTAAACTTAAGAGAAGGAAAAAAGGAACCCGATCCGGTTCTTTGTGGCCAAGGGTTGTTAGTACACGTTGCATGGATGACATTGTTTCTTTCTGCATTATGCGACCTCCTTCATGCTGTTCGTGACAGCTATAACTGCATCGCCGGCTGTAGCTCCCATGGCATCAGCACCTACTTCCTGCCAGAGTTCCGGGTCAAAACGAAATGGTGCGCCACCCACAATAATTTTTGTGTGTGAACCGGCAGCTGTAAGCCCGGCTTTTACTTCTTTCACTTGCAGGGCAGAGCGGAGCATAAGAGTGGAGATAAGGATAACCTGTATGGAATCGTCACAGATCCGCTGAACGAGTTCGTCCACCGTAACGCGTCCATAGTCCTGGAGTTCGTAGCCACTGGCACGAAGGCTTGTATAGACAATTATCTTACCAAGGGCGTGGTAGTCATCAAGTAGAGCTATTGCCATCTGCGGTTGACTACTTCGTTCAGGGCTGGATGGGGGCAGGAATAAATCGACCAGTTCTTCACAGATTCGGCTTCCCATATAGATCTGCGCCAGGGCTACATCCCCTTTCTCCCAGTCTCTTCCAATTTTTTCAAGGGCTGGTACAATTAAGTTTTCAACAGTTTGTAATGGGGAATTATTTTCCTGAGACTGGCGGACTATTTTTTCCGCACCCAATCGATCCATGTTTAGAAGTGTGCTGGAAAATGCTGTGATTTGTTTTTGTGCTGAGTCAATCATTCAAAACCTCTCATGAAAAGATAATCAACGTAAAGTCACCAAGAGTTTAGATCACATTCTTTATCATGATTACCACCAAAGCTCAGGTGAATTATGATGGAGTCACCTTGTAAACCGCA
>JAOZLM010000200.1 GCA_029934815.1 Desulfocapsa sp.
GTTCAACCAATATTGATGAACTCGTAAAAAGATAAAATTGCAGATGGTGCCTGTATGCAGATACAAACAGAAATTATCAGAGGAATCCTCATCATCACCTGCATTGACTCTCGTCTCGATGCGGCCGTTGCCCAACCGTTTTATCAAAAGATACAAAGCCATATAGACAAAGGACATCAACACATTGTTATTGACCTTTCCAATGTTAAATTTGTCGATTCCACAGGTCTTGGCGCCCTTGTTCGTTGCCTTAAGGTACTGGGTACTCAGCAGGGACAGCTGGCGCTTTACGGCGTGGGAGAGCTGGTACATTCCCTTCTGATAATGACCCGGCTGGACACAATCTTTTCTCAGGCCACTACCAAAAACGAAGCTATTGACCTCTTACTATTCAATAAAAAACGATTTGCCGCACAGGCTGCAGGTGGCTTTCGCAAGTCTCGCCTGGCAGAGCTGAAAATGGAATCCGGTGATGATGAAATACAGGAAATTGCCAGCGGAGAACGACGCAGACACCAGCGTATCAGCCACAAACAGATTGTTGATGGAGATATCGTCATTTACTGTACTAATACCAGAACCGGTAAGCGATCGACCGCCATTGTCCTTAACATTTCCCCCGGCGGTCTCCTTCTGGTCTCACCGACAAAATATGATGTTGGAGACGAATGCATTGTTGCAGGATCAGTGGGTAGAAATTTCAGATTTAAAGAACTGGTACTGGTTCGCCAGGTGTTTGAAGGCAAATACGGGCTGGAGTTTATGAAAGCTGCCCCCGAGACAACCCGCTTTCTCCACCAGCTTACCGGAGCTGTCGCTATGAAAAAAGACCAGGTAGTAACCTAGGTATTTTCTCGAGTAACGTTCGACAACTCCACTCAATGGCAGAAACATATTGTCCCTTATAAAATATTTCACTCGTTAATATAGATATGGGCAACGACACAGAGAAGTCCACAGTTCTCATTGTTGATGACAGTGAAGCCATACGGATGCTGATCACTGTTTATCTACGAACGGGAGGCTATCGGGTACTGGAAGCGTCAAATGGTCAGATAGGGCTAGCTACTGCTGCTGAAAAAAAGCCGGATTTGATCATCCTCGATATTGCCATGCCTGTTATGGACGGGTTTTCTGTCTGTGCCCGTCTGCAGCAGGATGAGAAACTTCGTAATATTCCCGTTCTAATGCTATCTGCCCTTTCGGATACAGAATCAAAAATGCGGGCCTTTGAGCTTGGTGCTGTGGACTACATCATCAAACCTGTGAGCAAAGGTGAATTACTGGCCAGAATACAGACTCACCTTACCATAAACCGCCTGACAACCTCCTTACAACAAGCCAATAAAGAGCTGCTCAGCCATCAGAAACAATTACTGGAGGGTCTCCATGCGGCTGCAAATCTCCAGAAAAACCTACTCCCCAGACGAATTCCCGATTGTAAAACCCTGAGTTTTGCTTCCTACTTCAAACCCTGCCAGGAAATCGGCGGAGACATTTACAATATTCAACGCCTTGACGACGAGCACGTTGCACTGCATATTATCGATGTTTCGGGCCATGGATTTTCAGCTGCCATGATGACCGCCCTTGCCAGTCAGGCATTAAGCTGTTCCGGAACTCTGATCACTTCTCTTGCTACCGATGGGAAACGAACCGTTACCCCTCCGGTTACCGTTATTGAGGAACTGGATAAGGAATTTCCCCTGCAACGCTTCAATCTCTATATGACCCTGTTTTATATTCTGATAAACACGGAAAAAAATACTTTCCGCTACTGTTGTGCCGGACATCCACCAGCCATTCAAATGAAAGCGGATGGCACTATGCACACGCTCAGACTTGGTGGCCCACCCGCTGGCATGGGAGGAGAGTGGGAGGAAGGAAGCGGTGAGCTGGATGTGGGAGACAGAATCTTTTTCTATACTGACGGGCTCACAGAATACTGTAATGAAGACGGTGAATTTTACTCCGGCAAACGTTTGCTGGAATCCATGAAAAACACCACAGAACTTCCACTACAGGCAGCCGTACAGAACATCATTGGCGATATTAAACAATTTGGAAAACAGGCAGATGGTGATGATGACATGACCTTTCTGGCCATGGAAAAAAAGCGAAATGCAGATGAAACTGATCCTTGCTAACGGATCAGTTTCTCACACTACTCTATTCCAAGCAGTGCATCCCGCAGATCCTCACCAACCGGTTCCTCGCCCAGCCAGATAGAAAGTAGCGCTCTGTTAAATGCTGCTCCTTCGACAACACCTTTTTCCACACCCGCAATTGTAACCACAGTTCCCGTATCAGGGGTATAATCAAGCAGTATTTCATCACCCTCATGTACAGTCACAAACATGGCATTAAACTGCATTATTTTAGGTGCCAGCTGCTTCAACTGTTCATCACTGAGGTTATTCCCAAAGCCCACATTCCAGCCATCTATCAACTTCTCACCGCTTACTTCATCGTACAGTATATGCATGGCCATACGCTTACGACCGGAAGTATCCAGCACCTGTCCGGCCGTTTTAGCCGGATGCTCAAGATATAGCTCGGCAATATATATTTTAAAGAAGAATTTCGAGCGAATACCTGCCCCGTTTAAGGATAAATCAGTGTTTAATGTTTCAGGAATTGTAACTCCTGCAATTTCAAGAGCTGTGGCATTTGCAGTAAAACAGAAGAGCAGACAACAGAAAAAAATGATCTTACGCATGGTATAAACCTCTTTTATTAAAATGATTTTCCAGCATTTACTTGCGGACTCTTCACTTTAGCAAAATAGTTCTTTTTCTGCAATTTTCTGAAAAATACCACTTTTTTTCATTTTTTTCACAGGGTGCTCACTCTGTGAGTACCCTCCTCTGTTAAGCTCTTTCTTAACACTTCAAGGAGGATTATCATGAAAGAGAAATTAGCAATGGGTGCAAGTCAACACTGTTTCCAAACTGTACTACCGCTGGGATGCTGGAAACCGATATGTAAAAGAAAACAGAGTCTCTGCAAACGATTACTCAAAAAATATCAAACACTAATTGATAGTACCCTGGCAGGTCTTGCCATTGGTTTGATGTTTTTAACAGGAATCTGGATGTTTCTGATACAATTAGCCGAGTATGTGGGGTAGAATACTTTTGACGATGTAAAACCTGTAAATAACGTAATAATTCTCATACCTGGTGCATAAAATGGATCCGCAAAAATATGCAATCCTGCAAAGTCAGCTCGAAACCAGTCGGGACGGTATCCTCGTTGTTGACCTTGACAACAAGATCACCCTGACAAATGACCGTTTCCACAGAATGTGGAATATCCCCCCTCAGATTGCAGCGCTTCAGGACGATGCAATTCAAATCAGAACAATCCTGTATCAGCTGACAGACCCGGACGCATTCATAGCACGTGTTCAACACCTCAATGAATATCCCGAGGAAACAAGTGTGGAACTCATTCCTCTAAAAGATGGTCGTACTTTTGAGCGCTATTCAACACCACTCCATGATTTCGATAATACCCTCCTCGGACGTATCTGGTATTTTCGCGACATCACCGAGACAAAAAACATGGAAGAAGAGATGCTGAAACTGAAAAAACTTGATTCAGTGACTGTTCTGGCCGGTGGCATCGCCCATGATTTTAATAATATATTGACGGCTGTACTGGGTAATATACAGCTCTCAACATTCCAGCTGGCTAAAGATAATCCGATTCTGCCTCTGCTGGAAGATGCAAAAAAAGCAGCAATGAAGGCTCAAGCCCTCACCGGGCAGCTTCTTGACCTGTCCAAAAAAAATACCCTTGTAAAACAATCCACAGAGTTGAAAAATATCATAAAGGACAACTGCAAATCATCTTTAGAAGGTTCAGATATAAGCTGTAACTTGAGTATGGCTACAAATCTATCCCCTGTTGATTGTGATAATAAACAGATCAGCCAGGTGTTTCAGCACCTGATCTGTAATGCCAGACAGGCCATGTCCGGTAGTGGTATCATTGATATTAAAGCTAAGAATTTCTCCCACCCGGGTAACAACAAACTGACAGCCGGTGATTTTGTATGCGTTAGTGTCCGTGACCAGGGCTGTGGAATACCAGCAGCAAATCTTGATAGAATTTTTGATCCCTATTTTACCACTAAGGTTCTTGGAGCAGACCAGGGTACCGGACTAGGCCTGGCTGTTGTACACGCCACTATCACTAAACATGGCGGATCAATTGAGGTGAATTCAGTGGAGGGGGAAGGAAGCACTTTCACCATCCTGCTCCCTGCCGGTAACAGCCAAAAATAAACCATCGGTTGCAACTATAGCAGCAGGAAACTCACTCAACGCTTAAGAACAGTAGCTGTACGCTATTACAATATGGGCTAAGAAGCAGTAGTCTTACAGGATTCTGCATCCTCTACCTGCAAAGAAAAAAGACGGGTCATTGCCTCTTCAATGGATGTCTTACGAGGAAACCAGACACGATAACAGTTGGCTTCAACACCCCATTCATCGCGAGTTTGTCCCACCTTTTTTCGTAGTTGGTTGATAAGATCATCAAGGTTTTCTTCACTGTCTTCCTCTGCATAAATCATATAGTCACAATGTTTCCTGAAAAGCATCACTGAACCGTCATAATTGCGTCGTTTGGCACGATATCGAATAACGGTATCTCTCAAATGCTGTCCGATCTCATCATGAACCTGACCGGCTATAATCACGCCATTGTCGACCTGGAATCGGCCAAGCCCTCTAAAACTCACAAGCAAGAGAAGGTACCCTGCAGTTTTCTGTTCTCCCAGTACTTTCAGATCATCAAGAACCAGCAGATAACGGTAGTTGTACAATTCACTCAATGTGTCGCGGAAAAACGAATCTCTTCGGAAATGTTCAATTTCCTCCAT
>JAOZLM010000024.1:0-13630 GCA_029934815.1 Desulfocapsa sp.
TTTATCGTTCGCAAAGAAGCCAAAGGACATGGCACAGAAAACTATATTGAAGGGCTCAGCAATATGGAACCGGGCTGCCGGGTAACACTGCTTGAAGATGTGGTCACCACCGGTGGAACCTTAATTAAAGTAATCGACCGGGTTGAGTCACAAGGTTTTAAAGTAGCCCAGATCATTACCGTTGTGGAACGTCAGGAAGGTGGTGTAGAAGTATTGGCCAAGGCCGGCTATAAACTCGAAGCTCTTTTCACCCGCGAGCAACTGCTCAGCTAAAAACATGAAGTGCAGAAAATGTTCAGAAAAGCTTGAAGTTCACCGCAGTTGCTGGCGTATTCGTTTACGTTGCACCGGCTGCGGTCACGAGTATCAGATCCATGAAGTTGCGAGTGATCTTGATGCTGAAACAGAAGCTATTCTCGAGAAATATACTGTGCTCATCTATGATTGATTTCACCCAAATCATGAAACTGCCCTAGCCTTCCAATAATTCCGTACGTAACACTCTCGGTTGATTTAACAGGACAAACCACTTTTTCCTAAAAAAACACCTTCGACGCCACAATAATTACCAAGCATTATCAAGTGGTTACAGAAAAGGCCTAACTTTTAGTAGAAGAATAGGTATTTCTACCTATAGTAAAAAAAAACACAGATGATACAATAAAGAATCGGGAAAGGTTTACACGAAGAGTAGACAAGGAATAAACACTTCCAACGAATCCTCTTTGCACTTCGCTATTGAATGAGGGAGAAGTACTGATGCTAGGCACTCAAGAATACGGCATGAAAGTTCAAAAATCATTTGTTAAAACAAACGATACCGCTTCAATCCAATGCCCTAAGTGTGCCCTTGTCAAAAACATTTCTGTTGCCAAGTTTAAAAACACCCGCCATACTCTGAAGACCCGCTGTAGTTGCAACAACACCTTTCTGGTCGCTCTAGATTTTCGAAGACATTATCGAAAGCCCACTAAAATTATCGGTGTCTATACCATTATAGGAACACCCGGAGGCGGTGGTGGACAGATGCAGGTTGATAACATTTCACGCTGTGGAGTGGGCTTCTCTGTTTCCGGACAACATCGTATGATCATTGGCCAGAAAGCCCTGTTGAATTTCAGAATTACCGATAGAAAACAGACCGAACTCACGAGAAAAGTTATTATCAGAAGGGTCAATTCCAACAAAATCGGTTGTGAATTTGTCAATCAGAGTCAGATTGGAAAGGATCTTGGATTTTTTCTTCAGCCCTGATTACCCCGCCCCTTACTGCCCAATAATTTTCCCCATCATATTTTGAGCCTTTTCCAGTAGTGGCCCCAGGGTTTTTCTTTGTAATGCACTGACAACTACTCCCTCACGTTGTGCATCAGCTAGCAATATAGCGTTATCACCAAGCATATCCGCTTTATTAAAAACCTTTAAACAGGGTATTTGGCCAAGATCCAGCTCACGCAGCAAATCATCCACCACCTTCATTTGATCACGATAACAGGGATTAGAAAGATCTATTACATGCACCAGCAAATCTGCTTCTTCCAGTTCCTCAAGCGTTGCTTTAAATGCCTGCAAGAGATCTGCCGGAAGATTACGAATAAAGCCCACAGTATCGGTGATAACAACTTCCATATCCATTGGGAAACGAAGACGCCGACTGGTGGGGTCAAGGGTGGCAAAAAGTTTATCTTCTGCCACGATATTACTTTGCGTAAGAGTGTTTAACAGAGTGGATTTACCGGCATTGGTATAGCCAACAAGAGAAAGGACGGGAAGATCTTTTTTTCTGCGTCTGGATCTTCTTCGGTAACGCTCTTTACTCACTTTCTTCAGTTCTTTTTTGAGCTTTGCCAAACGATCATTAATGCGTCGTTTATCAATTTCGAGCTTGGTCTCACCCGGCCCCCTGGCGCCGATGCCACCGGTTAAACGAGATAGCGCATCATCACGACTGGATAACCTTGGCAGCATATATTTCAGCTGTGCCATCTCAATCTGTAATTTCCCTTCACGGCTGAGTGCCCGGTGGGCAAAGATATCAAGAATCAGCTGTGTCCTGTCAATTACCCGCAGTTCTGTATGTTTGGTGATTGAACGGATCTGGGAAGGATTTAATTCATGGTCAAAAATCAGCAGATTGGCACCAAGCTGCAAAGCCCGGATCATAATATCGGCAAGTTTTCCTTTACCAAGGATCAGTCTTGGATTCACCTTTCGTTTTCGCTGCAGCACAGTGTCGAGCACTGCCACATCATCTGATTTGGCAAGCTCCACAAGCTCATTCATGGATTCCATGGCACGAATCTGTGACTGGCTGGAAACACTTACAAGAATCGCTCTGTCTTCTGCTGAATCAACCTTTTCACTTCCGGCCTTTCGTACAAATTCTCCTTCAAGGGCGCGAATAAATTCTTCAAAGGAATCTTCCTGATTAGCAGGATGCACAGGCGGAAGAAATGCCCAGTTTTTCCCATCACGGGAATCGGGCAACAGATGAACAGAATACAGTTTTTCGGGGAAACCGGAATCGTCAACTTTCAGAACAGAAAGCATATCAAGACGAAGAAAGAGAAGATCCATAAGATCTTCATCACTGATATCTTCGCCTGCAAGGTGGGTATGGACAAGACGTAAACCTTTCAAACGTCCCTGACTGCGGATATGAGAGAGGCTGGGGATCATAATACCTCTAAAATCACCAACAATCACCGCTTCTACTTTTCCGGAACGCTGGAGCAGAATACCAATCTGGCGATTCAGCTCCCGTGAGAGGCCGCATACGGCACGAGCCATTTCAGGCCCGATTACCTGATCTCTCCTGCCTCGTTTTCCGGCAAGACGTCCCAGCAGTTTCAGCTGATTCTTTTTGAGACCGCTGGTATTCCCGCTTACAAGTGCTATTTCGAACTCTCCAGATACAACTTAATAGAATCAGCAATGGTCTTAAAAACCTGCCTGAATACTGTTTCATCACGCTCAAGCAAGGTTACCCGAAAGCCCTGCAACTCAGTTGCAAAAGAGGTCAGAGGCACGACACAAACTCCGGTGGAGCCAAGAAGATAATAGACAAAGCGTTTATCAACGGAGGTGCCTTCAGGCGACACCAGCTCTTCTATCATTTCCCGTATTTCTTTGTTTTCAATAGGCAACGTCTGTTCATGGTTCAACGCACCAGCCTCAAAACAGACACTCATATAAAAAGCGCCGTTGGGGCGATTAACCAACACTCCTTTGACGTTTTCAAGGGTTTCCTGGGCTATGTTGGAAAATTTTTCATAGCGTCGAATTCGTTCTTCCAGATAGCCCTGATACTTTGGATGCTGCACAACCTGCGGATAAACAGTCTGAGGGAGTGTTGTAGAACACACCTCCACCATCTTAGCATTAAGAATAGATTGCACATACTTGGCAAACATTGGATCTTTATCGCCATTGTAAACCTCAATCCAGCCGCAACGGGAACCGGGCCATGGCATCTCTTTTGATACACCACGCATGGCAATGGCCGGTACATCTCCAATCACATCAGAAAGAGGCGAGGTGGAAGTACCATTATAAACGATATGGTGATACACCTCATCGCAGACAATAAAGAGATCATACCGCTTGGCCAGCTCTACGATGGATTTAAGAATATGAGTGGGATAAACTGCACCAGTTGGGTTATCCGGATTAATGATCAGAATTCCCGCAACCGCAGGATTATATTTTATGGACTTTTCAAGATCATCAAGATCCGGATACCAGTGATTGTTGGGATCAAGGATATAAGTCAGTGGTTTATCACCAGCATGAGCCGCTTCTGCTGACGAGTGAGTCGTATAACTTGGCGTTGGCACGAGTACTCTGGCTGTTCGCTTCAAGAAACCAAAAATTTTGGAAATGGCATCACCAAGGCCATTAAAGAAGAGAATATCTTCAGGATCAATCTGTGCACCACCACGCTTGTTGGTTTCTGCTGCTATAAACTCACGGGTGCTGAGCACACCTCTTGTCGGACAGTAGCCGTAAGTTACATCCTGCATTACCGCATCGGAAACAATCTGCTTCATCCATGAAGGTATTTTTTCCCCCTTCATTATAGGATCACCTATGTTTTCCCAGTTGGTGCTCAAACCCAGTTTCTGTAATTTTGTGCCCACATTTACAATATTACGAATCTCGTAAGTCAATTCGCCGGCACCTATATGGACGATATCTGTCCGCATTTCCCTATACTCCCTTATATCGTATTGTTCTGTATATTTTTAGTTGATTTACGGTGATTACCACAGGCATAAAACAGAGTCAACAAGTGTAGCCTGTTGTCATTCTATTGTCATTTTTACTGCATGCCATCCCGTTCCAGCTATTCTTCATACTTTTGAAGCTTATTCTGCAATGTCTTACGGGTAATCCCAAGTCGCCTGGCAGCTTCACTCTTATTGCCATTGGTCGCTTCCAGTGTTTTTAAAATCTGCTGTTTTTCAACTTCCTGCAGCGATGTTGCCTGTGACGCAACCCCACCAGTCTCAAGTTTCTGTTTTTGGATTGAAAGTGGCAGGCTTTTTTCAGTCAAATGCTCACCACGCATAAGAATAACACCACGCTCAATGGCATTTTCAAGCTCACGCACATTGCCAGGCCACTGGTAGGAAGCAAGAAACCGCATACACTCAGGTGTTATACCTTCAACTTTTCGTCTGTTCTTTTCTGCAAATTTTTTCACAAAAAAGTCTACCAGCAGGGATATGTCATCTCCCCGGTCCCGCAAGGGTGGCACATGGACCGTCACAACATTCAGCCGGTAGTAAAGATCTTCACGAAAATTTCCTTTCCGTACCTCTTCTTCAAGATCACGATTTGTGGCGGCGATAATTCTGGCATCGGTCTGTATAGTTTCTTCGCCACCTACTCGTTGCAACTCCTGTTCCTGCAAGACACGCAGCATTTTCACCTGCATGGCCTGGGAGGTTTCACCAATTTCATCAAGAAAAAGTGTGCCGCCTGCTGCCTGCACAAACTTTCCATCCCGCTCACGATCAGCTCCTGTGAAAGCTCCTTTTTCGTGACCAAAAAGTTCAGATTCAAGAAGACTCTCGGCAAGAGCTGCACAGTTCACCCGAATAAATGGCCCGTTACTACGCTCAGAATTAGTGTGTAATTCTGCTGCCACCAGTTCCTTTCCGGTACCTGATTCGCCTGTTATCAAGACTGTTGCTTCAGTTGGAGCAACATAGGATATCATTTCCAGCAACTCTGAGATAGGCGCAGAAGAACCGATAATTGAGGATGGTGCAGATACTTCAACAACAGGAGCCTTTTTTTTCTCCTGCTTTTTCTCTTCTACTTCCTTCCTGTCAACGGCTCGCTCAAGGGTTAAACGCAGACGATCAAAATCAAGGGGTTTTGTCAGATAATCATAAGCTCCGTGTTTGATAGCCTCAACGGCTGCATCCACAGAGGAATATGCGGTCATAATAATTACAGGGAGAGCAGGATTCATGGCGTGAATTCGTGAAAAAGCCTCCATTCCATCCATCCGGGCCATACGGACATCCATAAGCACTGCGTCGTACTGAAATTTTTCAACAGCATCAACTGCTACCTTGCCATCATCGGCCTCAACACATTTCCAGCCCCAGTCTTTAAACATGGAGCAGAGCATATACCTGTGCACCTGTTCATCATCTACAACCAGAATGGTTACCTGTTTTGCACGACTCACTAATCTCCTCCTGAGACTTCAATATTCCAAAAATGACAAGCTCATAAAAAGTAAAATAAAGCAGGACATCAATACCTTGAAGCACTTTTATATATTAAAAATATAATCACATTTTTTCCTGGATAAAAGCCAGCAAACAATATGAAATAATTTTTAATTATAGTCTATTCAACGTTTTTTGTGTAAATAATTTCCCTTCCTGCACTGAACCTGCTACGCTTTCTCCAGAAAAAAGCGCTTCCACCCTTCCTTGCCATAGTTAGTTGAAATAAAATATGAAAGAAACAAATTCCATAACTGTGGATGACACAACAACCAGAAAGGCAATGATCTCTTTATCTCTTGAGAATGCAACCCAAAATTGCATTCTCAATCAAGCCCTTGTCGGTGTCATCACCATTATTTACTGGCCCATCAGCAACCAGACTCTTTTGCTTGGCTGGATGATTTTCATGAGTAGCGCCTTTGCATTTCGCCTGGCCGCACTCAAACTCCCTCAACTATCAAAAAACCAATCCCGTCGCTGGAGCCTGTATTTTTACACAACAATTACAAATGGAATGGGTTGGGGATTATGTGCCTTCTTTTTTTTCCCTATTGAACACCCAAGCCTTCAATTGGCTCTATCTCTTGTGGTTACAGGAATTTCTGCTGCTGCCATGACCAGCCTATCCTCAACTTTTTTGCTTTTCAGGCTCTTCACAAGTTTTATTATGCTTGGCCTTTTCTTTCGTTTCCTGACTCTTGGCGGTTCTTCTTTCTACACCCTCGCAGTCGTCACGTTACTTTACCTGGGAATGATCATTACCTCTGCAAAGAAGATGAACAATACCCTGTACAACAATATTCTTCTCCAGCGAAAAAACGAGACAATGAACCAGGCCATGCGGCTGGAAATAGAAAAACACCAGCAAACACAGGAGTATCTCAAAAAAGCCAATGATACCAAAAGCGAATTCCTGGCAAACATGAGCCACGAACTGCGTACTCCCATGAATGGGATTTTGGGTATGAACGGCCTCCTCCTGGATACCGAATTATCCACTGAGCAGCTCCATTTTGCACAAACTGTCTCCACCAGTGCCAAAAACCTGCTCACTATAATTAACGACATTCTTGATTTTTCCAAAATTGAAGCAAACAAACTGCATCTTGAGGAAATTGATGTAGATATTCGCCTCCTTCTCGATGAGATAATTGATATACTTGCCTTCAAAAGCAAAAAAAATGACATTGAATTTAATGTACTGGTGGAGCCTGATGTTCCAGCCGTGGTGACAGGAGATCCCACCCGTTTAAAACAGATACTGACCAACCTGCTGGGGAATGCCTTTAAATTTACTAAAAATGGTGAAATTTCAATACAGGTTGGGAGCATCAAACAGGATGCAAACCATTGTCTCCTGCGATTTGAAGTGCACGACACAGGTATTGGAATTGACCAAAAAGGACATGAACAAATCTTTTCAGCGTTTTCTCAGGCGGATAGCAGTGTCACCAGACAGTTCGGTGGTACAGGCCTTGGCCTTGCGATATCAAAAAGGCTCAGTCAATTGATGGGGGGTGAAATTGGCGTTGAAAGTGAACCGGGAAAAGGATCAACATTCTGGTTTACAGCCGACCTTCCGAAACCTGCCCCACAAACGGACACGACACACACTTCCGCCTATGACATCGACCTGAAAGGACTTAACATATTAGTAGTCGACGACAATCCGGTGAACCAAAAGCTCATCAGCATCATGCTTGACGAACAGCAGTGCCCCCATAGTATAGCTCAAAATGTTACACAAGGCCTTGAACTGATTCGACAGGCAGCAAGCACAAAGCAACTATTTCAAATAGCACTTCTCGATATTCATCTGCCCGATGGATCCGGTGTTGAACTGGGCGAGACAATAATAAACGACCCACTCCTGAACTCTTGTTCCGTTGTGCTGATGTCTGCACATGGGAAAGCATGGAAAGAAAAGCAATTGCTCCAAAAGCAATTCTCAGCCTTCCTGCCAAAGCCCATCAAACGTCAAACACTTCTGGACACCATAGCGCTGGTAACCAGACAAGAAATACTCAAAAAAGAAAAATCGATAAAACTACAACTCACCAAAGGAAGCTTAAGCAAATCACAACGACAGAAAATCACCATTCTTGTGGCTGAAGACAACGCAATAAACCAGCTGGTGGCAAAAAGTATCCTCAGCAAGCTTGATTTTCAGGTAGAGATTGCAGAAAACGGAGAACAAGCTGTTGCAATGCTCGGGAAGAAGAGCTACGACCTGATCATTATGGATTGCCAGATGCCGGAAATGGATGGTTATCAAGCGACCGAAGCTATCAGAAACTCTAAAGAACTACTGGAAAAAAGATCTGTTCCAATAATTGCAATGACCGCCAATGCCATGACTGGAGATCGTGAAAAATGTTTATCCAGTGGCATGAATGACTATATCAGCAAACCGTTAGAACCTCAGGATTTATTAAATATGGTTGAAAAATGGCTTTAGGCACCCTTTAGCCTGTATTTTTCGCCCCACATTTTCACTCCTTTAAAGCGATAGAGTAAAAAAAACGAACTATCGCAATGTTTTCCCTTCAATTCTCTGTCTATTTTCGATACGATTTATTTACACTTATTAAGAATCACGGCAAACTTGCGTAAAAAGCACCTTTTAAACGTTTCAGCAGATTGCCTAATCGACAGGAGCAGCAGTGGCAGGGAAAAAACAAAAATCAAATATCCCCGCAAGTACCCTAATCGACAAAACCGGGAATAAATTTTACCTGATGCTGTCTACTCTTGTCATCAATCTGCTGGCTCTGGCCATGCCGATTATGATGTTGCAAACGTATGATCGTATCCTGCCAAGCCACGGTATTGGTACTCTTGTTCTCCTTATTTCCGGCGTTCTTTGTGCTGTTACCCTTGAAGTTGGACTTCGGCTTGCAAGATCCTACCTGACAGGTTGGTCGGGAGCCGTTTTTGAGCATAAAACAGCTTGTGCTGCCATGGCCCACCTGCTCAATTCCGATGTCCAGAAGTTTGAGCAACAAGGAGCCGGTGCCTACATTCAAAAGATGGCGGCCATCAGCAGACTTCGCAGTTTTTATTCCGGTCAGGCACTTATGACCATGGTGGATCTGCCCTTTGTGTTAACATTCCTCTTCCTTATTGCCTATATTGGCGGCGACATTGTTTTTGTCCCCCTTACTCTTTTTTCTCTGTTTTGTATTATTTCCTGGATCGTTGGCATACGGCTCAAAAAAGAGGTCAAAGAACAGGATTTCAGCGATAAGATTCGTTACAATTTTCTGATTGAAACCCTCACGGGTATTCATTCCATTAAAAGTCAGGGTCTCGAAAAATTCTTTTTCAGACGAAACGACCGTTTACAAAGCAGGATTTCTTCGGCTCATTTCCAGGTTGCGCTCTCCAATAACATAGCGCTTAGCTCCGGTATGCTTTTTGGGCAGATTATGACTGTTTCCGTAGTCTCTTTTGGGGCAATCAAGGTACTCAACGGGGATATGGGGACAGGTGGACTGGCGGCCTGCCTGCTTCTCTCAGGTCGGGTTATGCAGCCGGTACAGCGGGCGCTTGGCCTCTGGACTCGTTTCCAGAGTTTCTTTATTGACCGCCAGGAACTTGAGGATATTTTTGCTTTACCGATTTCCTCACACAGGGAAACTGAAGCTATGATGCCTCCCACCGGTCTTGTGGCAATCAGAAATATGAGTTTTCGCTACTCAAAAGATGGGCCGGAAATTTTCAACAATATAAGTTTATCCCTGAAAACAGGGCAGTCCTTTTCTCTCATTGGGGCGCAGGGTTCAGGACGCAGTACCCTTCTGCACTTAATTGCAGGTCTCTACAAACCAATAAAAGGAAGCATCACCATAGATGGAGCTGACCCCACAAAAGTCAATCCGGTGGCTCTTGCATCTCATATCGGATACCTCCCTGAAAAAGGAGCTATTTTCCAGGGTACTATTATGGAAAACCTTACTTTCTTTGGAACCATTCCGGAAAAAGACGCCATCACCGCTGCCACCCACCTTGGCGTAACAGAAGCTGTTGCGTTATTACCAAATGGTTTCAAAACCACTCTCAGTGATTCCGTAACAGATCCTTTACCACCAGGACTTAAACAGCGTATTGCCATTGCCCGGGCATTAGCTGCTCGTCCCAGAATTATCCTCTTTAACAATGCAGACAGAAGCCTTGATCGAAACGGCTATAATCTCGTTTTTAAAGTGCTTGGCCGGATCAAAAAAAATACCAGCCTGATTATTGTTTCTGATGATCGAAATATTCTGCGACTGGCAGATAAAGAGTTTTATATCGTTGATGGAAAGCTACAGGAAACGGCGCCTGTTGATTCAAAACGGTTCAGCGTTCTGCCATTCAGGGAGCTAAGAGCATGACCACAGCCTTCCTGAAAAAATCTGACAAACTGCAAAGCAGACTTGAGCCGTATGGCTGGCTTTCAAAAACCGGCTTGCCTTCACCATTTGCGTCCTGTGTAGCTCCTCTTCTCACAGCCCTTCAATGGAGCGGTGAAGTACATCAGATATGCGAATCGCTACCACACTATCCAGACCAGATAGATCGTGTGGATTTTATCAATACCCTTGCAAACCTGAATTATCAGATACAGAGCACCACTGTTCACCTGAAGAGCTTTAACAAACGTCTTTCCCCATGTCTCATTGTCACCAATGAAGGATCAGATCTGGAAAGACCTTATGTACTGTTTACAGCTGAAAACAAAAGGATTTATGTCTTTGACGGCAATACGCAGCAGTGTGTTCCATTTTCAGAAATTGAAAAGAAAAACGGTACCATATACACTTTCAACGCAATAGACGAAGATGGGCTGGACAATCATAAGCTAACCCGGAAAGTACATGAAAAAGCCAGTCAGTGGGCACGATTTTTAGGAAAACGTTTTACTGCAATTCACATCCAGAATGCCACTTCAAGTTTTGTTATCAACCTGCTGGCTCTTGTCTCATCTCTCTTTGTTATGGCGGTGTATGACAAGGTGATTGGCAACAATGCCCCCGAAACTCTTTATTATCTTGCATCAGGTGCTATTCTGGCTATTCTTTTTGAATCCATGCTCCGCTATATCCGCGCCAGAAGTCTTGCTTTTTTTGGGGTGCGACTGGATGCAATAGTCACCCAATCTATTTTTGAGAGACTGCTCTATCTGCCACCAAGGGTTGTGGAAAGTTCTTCCATTCCGGCTCAGGTGGCTCGTTTAAAAGATTTTGATTCTGTGCGAAATTTTTTCTCAGGACCTGTGGGTATCAGTCTGGTCGAGCTTCCCTTCACTCTGATCTTTATTCTGACGATCTATTTTATCGGCGGTCCACTTGTACGTATCCCGCTCCTTCTTGCTTTTGCCTATATGATTCTTGGCCTGATTATGCTTCCTCGTATTCAGTCAAGTACCGAAGCAGGAGCCGTGGCCAGTGTAAAACGACAAACGCTGATGGTTGAAACCATGCGCAAATTCAGGTCAATTCGCATCCATGGCGTTATGGATACCTGGCTTGAGCGCTACCGAAAACTCTCAGGCGTTTCTGCCTATACTTCATTTAAAAGCTCACAGCAGACTGCCCTTGTGGAAGCCATTGCTTATGGACTTTCTGTGCTTGCAGGAATTACCACCCTCACCTATGGAATTTTTCTGGTCTGGGAACAACAGATAACAACCGGTGCACTAATCGCCACAATGATGCTGGTGTGGCGGGTCATTTCTCCCCTGCAATCGATCTGCAACTCCCTGGTTCGTATCCGCTATATTTTCAGAAGTGTCGGCCAGGTGCATAAGCTCATGCGTTCTGAACCTGAAAATTCTGCAAGCTTATCCGACACGCCTTTCACGGTAAAAGGGGATATCTCTTTTTCCGGTGTGGGGCTGCGTTATACAGCAGACAGGGCTGCAGTTTTTTCCGGAATGACACTTGATATTAAAGCCGGAGAAATTGTTGCTGTCACCGGACTGTCCGGTTCCGGAAAATCATCACTTCTAAAAGTGATTATAGGTCTCTATCCACCACAGATGGGAGCTGTGTTAATTGACGGGCTGGATATCCGGCAGCGCGACCCAATAGCTCTCAGACGCAATATTGCCTATACTCCACAAAGCCCCGAACTCTTTCATGGTTCAATCGAACAAAATTTACGGATGTGCAAACCGGATGCAACCATGGAAGAGCTCGAAGCATGTCTCCATACAGCTGGCGCTCTGGATGCTGTAAACGAATACAAAGATGGTATTGGGTATTTTATAGGCGACTACAGATCTGAGCAACTCTCCTCTACCCTTCTTTACCAGCTCACCCTTGCCCGCACCTACTTACGAGACTCAACCATCATGCTCTTTGATGAAATGCCGGCAACCCTGCTTGGCAAACAAACCGGGTTATTTTTTCACGAGTTTTTGAAAGAAGTACGAGGGAAAAAGACAATACTTTACGTTTCCGACAGAGAAGAAGACATTTTACAAGCGGATAAACTGATCTACCTGACAGGAACCGGGCAAGTACTGACCGGTGAGCCGGCAGAACTGCTGGCCGCCCTGAAAAACGAATAACCATAAACAACAAATCGCCATGGGAAAAAAAGCAAAACAGGATCAGAATCGGCAGTTGAGACTTCTCGGGCTCACCGCAGTCCTTGAAGAAGCAACGACTCCATATCTGGTACGAACATCGACCCTTATTATCTCCCTTGCCTTTATTTCTTTTCTTGTCTGGACAGGATTTGCCAAGATAAAAGAGGTGGCAAGAACCATTGGGGAAATCGTACCATCCGGCCACGTGCAGGTAATCCAGCATCTTGAGGGTGGCATGGTTGCAGAAATTCTAATTCAGGAAGATGAGCTTGTGAAAAAAGGGCAAATTCTTTTACGAATACGGGGAGAATCCATAAAAGCTGATCTCAGCCGTCTTGTTACCAGACAGAGTTATATTCGTGAAAGAGAAGATCGCCTGAAAGGTTTTCTGGATTCAGAGCAGTCTGCCCAAAAAACAATTGAAGGAGAAGAGTACAACATACTCTCGGGAATGCTGGTAGCTCAACAGCATGAAAAAGAAGTGCTCAAAGAACAGATCATTCAGAAAAACGAGCAGATCCTCCTCTTAAAACAGGAGAAAAAAACGGTTCTTAAAAATCTGGAAATTGCCGAGCAATCGTTTAGCACTCAGAAAGAGCTTTATGAAGAACGCCTTGTTCCTCAGACAAACTACCTGAATGCATTGCAGGAAATAACAGCACGAAGAGGCCAACTGGGCACCATGGATATTCAGATTACCCAGGCAGAAAACTCAGTGAAAGAATTTGAATGGCGGCTCCAGTCTCATAACAGTAAAAGCCGTGACGATATTCTGCAGCAACTTGGTCTTGTAAAAAATGAGATGGTTGAAAACAAGGCGCTCATTGCAAAACTTGAGACACAGATAAAACGTCTCGAGCTTCGATCTCCCACCGATGGCATTGTGAAAGGACTTGAAATTCATACCATCGGTGGTGTCATTCCACCCGGTCAGCCATTAATGGAAATTGTGCCACTTAACGAGGAACTGCTTGCCGAGGTAAAAGTTTCCCCTGCTGATATTGGTCACGTTAAAAAGGGAGACCATGTAACCGTCAAAGTTACCACATTTGATTTCTCCAGGTACGGTTCCATCAATGGCACCATTACCGGACTTTCTGCCACAACTTTTACAAATGAACAGGGAGCACCCTACTATAAAGGTGTTATCAAACTTGATAAACATTATGTCGGCGATAACCCGGAGATGAATAAAGTGCTGCCCGGGATGATCGTAAACGCCGACGTTATCACCGGTGAAAAGAGCTTGCTGGCATATCTGTTAAAACCAATTCATCGCTCTCTAAACTCAGCATTCATTGAA
>JAOZLM010000024.1:13730-14986 GCA_029934815.1 Desulfocapsa sp.
GCTGGCATATCTGTTAAAACCAATTCATCGCTCTCTAAACTCAGCATTCATTGAACGATAAGAAAAAGAGAAAACCATGACACAAAAGCCCTCTGCCCCGCTCTCCATACTCGCAGTTGATGACAACCCGACTTCTTTGCGCCTGCTTGAGTCCATGCTGGAACGCAACGATTTTAAGGTACAAAAGGCAGTCAACGGTCTGGAAGCCATGGCCATTCTTGAAAAAGACCATGAAAACCTGGACATTATCCTGCTGGACAGAATGATGCCTGAAATGGACGGTATCGAAGTCTGTAATGCCATGAAATCGGATGAACGATTTCGCTATATCCCCATTATCATGCAGACAGCGGCTGACAATCCCGAAGAAATCAGTGAAGGAATTGCAGCTGGCGTTTTCTACTATCTCACCAAACCGCTCAGCCAGGAAATGCTACTTTCGGTGGTGGATGCTGCCGGTAAACAGATTCGCCGCCACAAGCAGCTGCGTCATGAAATGGAGCGCAGGAAAATAAGCTTTGGGTTGGTACAAATCCTGAAATGCACTTTCAAAACACTGGAAGAGGCTGAGGGCATGTCTATCTTTCTTGCCAACTTTTTTGACGATCCGGACCGAACACTTACCGGGGTGTCTGAGCTTCTTATCAATGCAGTCGAACATGGCAATCTGGGGATCAGCTACCAGGAGAAAAGTGATCTGGTAACGAACCATAAATGGCAGGACGAAATTGACAAACGGCTGGCAGCTCCACAGTATAAAGATCGAATGGTAACAGTGATTTTTGAACGAAAAGAAAATGCCTGCTACATTCAGATTAGTGATGAGGGCGAGGGGTTTAACTGGAAAGAATACATGGATGTAGACCCGTCCCGTGCCATGCACAACCATGGACGCGGAATTGCCATGGCAAACATGCTCTGTTTCAGTAAACTTGTATACAATAAAAAAGGTAATCAGGTAACTGGCATTATTGAGGCGGAAGATACAGAAAACCAAGATGATTTTTGGGGATAACCCGAGGCGACCATTTCGTAATTTGAAGTACCAAAACAATCTAGGTCTTTGCCTAGGCGTTCCGCCTACGTGACCCTAATCGTTTGTATTAACGATATATTTATATTTTAATCTCCTTTCACATAACGGAACGAATTTTGCAATTAGACGGCATAGAAAAAAACAGTTCCAGCACATAACCTGGCAACAGTGCCAAACTCATCCTGTTTGGCTCCGGTGCTTCAGTCTTTGCGTTGAGACC
>JAOZLM010000025.1 GCA_029934815.1 Desulfocapsa sp.
TTTGAATTCTTGCTCGGTGTGAGAGAGAGCCTTCAGGACGATTTAGTAAAACGTGGCCACAAGCTCAGGCTATACGTCCCTTTTGGAACAGAATGGTGGGCCTATTCCGTGAGAAGAGTTGGCGAGAACCCACGAAATGGAATTTTTCTCTTACGGTCGCTCTGTTACAAATAATACAGAGCAGCTACAAATCAGATAACTCTTGATTTCAGGCAGGCTTTCGCTACTTACGGCAACGTCCCGCCACCAGTATAATCATAAATTCCATAGACAAGTCCGGCAAATATTCCTATGGTAAAAAAGAGTCTGAAACGTTGTGGCCAGGGTACTTTTTCTCCGCCTGAGGCATATTGCAATACAGACACAACAGCAATAGTAAAAGCTATGAGATAGGGTGCGGTTAGCCCGATCTGTTTCAGCGTTGCAAGCGCACTGCTGATTGGATCAGCGCCAATGCGTAAATTAAACAATAAATACACAAGCCCTGTAACATAAAACGATAAAGTACTTCCACTCTTCTCTTTGGTATCTTCCATATGCAATCTCTTAATAGTCTTTATTTTCCTGAAACTGTTCTTCCACATCACTTGCGAAATACATTACTGCTCCTGCCGGACAGCCTGCATTTTTTGCAGCCGGTGGAGGGAGAGGATTCCACAAGTGCTGATCTTTTCATGGAAAAGGGAATCTGTCAAGCTCATACTCCATCTCCCCTTGGAAAAGACAGGGATCGATTTGTGGGACTGCTTAGTGATATTCAGGAGCAGAAGAGCAGCAATGCAGAACAGTTTAGTCAACTGACCCTGGCTCACCTTTCCGAAGAAATGCAGCGGGGTGACAATAGCCATCGCAGCATTATGACCAATCTTAACGAAGCAAAGATCGTTGAGGATAAGTCAGCCGACGATAAACAACAGGCAGAAAAACTGTGGAAAACTCGCCTCGTTCTCGCACTTGCGGAGATACTTGATAAAGAGGAAGCGGAACTTGCTGAAAACTTCTCAAATATTGATTCCACTGAGCTTGATCTGTTTCAGGCATTAAAAGGTGAACAGGACGCAGAGACAGAAAGTGAAGATGATGATCCATTTGCCGAGCTGACACGTATTCGATCAAAACTGAGCCAACAGCGCCCGGGTACTGTTAAAAGACGTTTACAGGCCTGGAAATCATTCTACGCATCAGGAAAATCCGCTGAAGACTTCTGGTTATGGACTACTGGCAATGAAGAAGCAGGGGAAATGCTGATCGCTGATTACGAGACAACAAGTGCAAGAGTTTCTGTTCCGCTGTTACGCCTTAATATTCCGGAACAAATGCTGATGCGGGATAAAGATGCACTGGAATCAATTCTGCACTTTCGTGAAGAAAGCACCGGGATACGACAGCAAATCACCGAAAAACTGCATAACATCGTAAAACAGAGCCACCTTGACCTTGTGGATCCTGTCGCCCTGCTCCCCGATGCCGGTATTCTTGCCCGTGACTGGAATGATCAGATTGAATACTATTTCCCCGAATCCAAGTTTGGCAGTAAAGTGCTTGATCTTCAGTTTCTGGCTAACTTTTCACTGGATCAGCTGCTTCGAGGGGAAAGCACGACAGATGGCCTTTGTCACTCTATTGTGGCCATCTGCCGGGAATAGAAGCAATTAGTCAGTTTCCGGACAACAGGTATAAGGATTAATGGTCATCACCGGGCAGGATGCAGATTTCACGACCTTATCAGCCACACTGCCAAACATGATTTTCTCAAGACCTTTGTAGCCGTGGGTTCCCATGGCTACAATCCCGTATTCCTGGCCATCTGAATAACTTACAATCTGTTCTGCCACATCGCCCACCAGAACTTTTCCGGATACATCGGTTACACCCTGCTCACCGGCGTAGGCTTTAAGCCCCTCACAAAAAGTGGCCATTTTCTCATCAGCTTGACGAAACAAATCCTGCTCAAAATCTGGAACATTCATTTGTGGAACAAAAAAACCGGAATAATCTTCAAACTTCTGTACAACAAACAGCAACACCAACGACGCCTTAAAACTACCCGCCAGATACGCCGAATACTCAGCAATTAGTGTGGAATTGTCAGAAAAATCAACCGGGGTAATAACCTGTTTCACATGACCTATTTGTTTCATATTGCCTCCTTTAACCAGCATTTCCCCGCCTTTCGTAGGTAACAATCAACAATAACAGGCGAGAGGACTTTCAGACTCTTATCTTAATTTTCCCACAACTCTATCAAGTTCACAAGGAAATTATCTCAATTATCTACAGATTCCTGTTTAACACCACTCCAATTGTGGTCCACACTCTCCAGCAACATTTCAAGATTACGTTCAACAATTTCCTCAATCACTACATCAGGCCGGAAAGCCTTAAGAACTGGAGAAAGATTTTTGGGGCCACTCACTGTTACACTTTCAGCATCAAAAAACTGCCACACGTACAGAGACTCGGAGAAATTAACAGACGTATAGGCTTTTAAAGTATTAAAAAAAGAATCATGTAGTACAAGAAGACGTTTTGCTGAAGGATTGCCACGATAAAGCATTGGCTGTAACTGAGGAAGACTCAGATGCTGCTTTACGGATTGTGGGACCGTACCTCTTTTTATTCGTAACTCCTGTGGTTCCAAGACAGGCCAAAATTCCTTTAATAACTCTTCCCTACCCAGCAACACAGCTAAGTCTCCACCTTTTGTTTCAGATGGAGTTGTGGAAAATGTAAACTGTTTCCTGATCAAAAACCCAGGGAAACTCTTTTCCACCTCACTCATCAAATAATAATAGGCAAGCAAAGCGCCCTTTTCGTTCCAGTGGGTATCGGTTTTGGCATATCCCCTTTCGTATGTACTCTGTGCTATGAGATCCGGCCGCAGATCATACAAAAGTTCATTGCACGAATGAAGAACCTGATCAAGGCGTGTCCCATCGCCTTTCAGAGCACGATAAGACGCTTTTAATTTATGTCCATAAACGGATTGTTTATTAGGAGCAACAAGCGGTATATACAAAATATCCTGCTTTGCAAACCAATCGTGCTTTGCTTGCAACCCATGGCAAAGCCGCTTTATTTCATCCTCACTAAAACGTAGTTGCCCCTGCAGATCCTCAAGAACACCTTCCATCGCATAGAAAAGCCAGCCAGCCTCTCCTTCGATAGCAAACGGCATCCCGGATTCGCCAAATCGTTTTGAAACTTCTCGCTGATAACGATAAATCATCCGTTCTCGCAGGCCAAAATGATCCTGGTAATAGATATCTATTTTTTTAATATAATCGTGCACACTTTGTTCAGCAGTAATTTCCGGAAAGGCTGCAAGAGGACGTTTTTCATTCTCTGAAAACTGTTTATCCGGTTGAAAAGCCCACAACAGAAAAGCCCCCAACAGGATCGCAGCAAAAATAATAATTATCGACCAGTCACTTATGCTTTTAACAATCTTCATTCGTCTAAAACTGAAAGTAGAGAAATGGATGATACGCCTGTGCTGCGATGGTAATCAGGGTAAAGTAAAAAAGCAGTAAAAACAATGCAATGCGCCAGACGGCAAAAGAAATAGAAACAGCCACCGCTTCCGGCCATTTTTCCTGCCACCTGCAAGCCAGTTTTGCCATACTTCCGTAGAGTGGAAGTGCCAGCAAACCGGCAAAAATGAACTCTGTGAGGAATTTTGATTCGTTGGTCAAAACTGCCATCCACAAATCATTAGTAACAGTTCCACTTCCTGCCATCACTGACAAATACTGAAATGCGGCCTCCATTGTCGGAGAGCGAAAGACAACCCAGCCAATCATCACAACCAGAAAAGTATAGCCCCAGCCAAATCCTCGCATCAGCCAGTTGTCGCCTTTTAGGGGGACAATGCGCTCCAGCACCAGAAAGATACCGTGCCATAGCCCCCAGACAACAAAGGTCCAGGCGGCTCCATGCCACAAGCCGCAAAGAATAAAAACAAGCAGTAAATTAAAAAGATTTCGCTTATTGCCGCAACGGTTACCACCTAAGGGAATATAGAGATAATCACGAAGCCAGGTGGAAAGGGAGATATGCCAGCGACGCCAGAAATCCTTCATGGAACGGGCAGCGTACGGATAATTAAAGTTCTCGGGCAGACGAAAACCAAACATATTACCAAGGCCAATGGCCATATCAGAATATCCTGAAAAATCATAATATATCTGCAGGCTGAAACAAACTGCCCCAAGCCAGGCCTGCCCTGTACTGAGTTCAGTAAAAGGCAGAGAGAAAATAGCATCAGCTTTTATGCCGAGAGCATCTGCCAGCAGCACTTTTTTAGCGAGACCAAAAACAAATCGTTCTGCACCTCTTGCAAAACCCTCTCTCGAGATAGTTCGCTGTACAAGCTGCTTTGCAATATCGTGGTAGCGCACAATCGGCCCCGCTATCAACTGCGGGAACATGGCTATATACAGCCCGCAATTCAGCATCTTCTGTTCCGCTGGAACGATTCTGCGATACACATCAACAAGGTATGAGATGGCCTGAAAGGTAAAAAACGAAATACCGGCCGGTAAGTGGAGTGATAATTCCTGCGGCACATGAAATATCTGCAGAAAAAAATCGGCGTACTTTAAGAGAAAGAGCGGAAAGAGATTACAGCAAACCCCGATCACAAGCAGAGTATTTTGTTTTGTCCCCTTGCTGGTTTCTATCCCTTTTGCCAGGTAGTAATTGAGAACAATGGAGCCAATAAGCAAGAGGGTGAATATACTTTCTCCCCAAAAATAGAAGAGAAGACTTGCTGCAAGCATTACATGGTTTCTGTATTTTACAGGAAGAATAAACGTGCAGCAAAGAACTATTGGCAGGAGAAAAAAAAGAAATGAAACGGAGCTGAAAACCATTCTATTATTCTTTCACTGAAGAGATGGAAAGCAGATCCAGAAACTCATCTTCGGTGAGAATTTTCTTCCCTTTCTCTTCTGCTTTTTTCAGTTTTGATCCCGGTTTCTCACCCACCACAAGGCAGGTCAGTTTTTTGGTGATCCCACTTGCAATCTGACCACCATGTTCTTTTACCAGTTTTTTGGCTTCACTCCTTGAAAGTTTCTTTAAACTTCCGGTAAAGAGCAGCACCTCACCAGTGAGAAGCTGATTTTCTGTTTTCTTTTCTGCTATTTGTGGAACAACACCAGCATCAGTAAATTGTGAAAACATCTTTTGCACTGCGGGATCTGAAAAATATTCAACTATGGAAGCAGCCGCCTGTTCTCCCAGACCATCCACTTCTATTAAGACATCTTTGGAAACCTGCAACAGCTTCTCAAGACTCTGAAATGTATCTTCCAAAAGAGTGGCAGTCACCTCTCCCACATAGCGGATACCAAGGGCAGCAAGAAACCGGGCTAATGGTGGGGTTTTGGCTGCAGCGATACCTCGCAGCATATTTTCGGCAGATTTTTGTCCCCAGCCATCAAGATTCTCCACATCTTCTTTTTTTAGCAGGAAGATATCCGGAAGATCACGGATTAGGCCTAACGCAAAGAGCTGTTCTACGCTCTTCTTCCCTAATCCTTCAATATCAAGACCGGCTTTTGAACAGAAGTGAACCATGGTCTGCTGTCGTTGGGCAGGACAGTGAGGATTTACACATCGGGTTACCACTTCTTCTTCTAATTTCTGTAGGGGATGCGAACAGACCGGACAAAAATCAGGGAATGGTATGCTCTTTACCTCACCATCTCGTTTTTCAGGTAATGCTTTTACTATTTCCGGGATGACATCCCCTGCACGCTGAATAAGCACAGTATCACCGAGGCGTAAATCCTTTCGCAAAATCTCATCTGCGTTATGCAATGTTGCACGACTGACTATTACCCCGCCAACATCCACAGGCTCAAGAATTGCCACTGGCGTAACCGCTCCGGTTCGCCCTACCTGAAAGACAACTTCATTTATTGTAGTAGTGGCCTGAATGGCAGGAAACTTACAGGCTATAGCCCAACGGGGAGCACGAGCCTTGACTCCAAGGCGGTTTTGCAGACTAAAATCGTCAACTTTCACCACCATGCCGTCTATCTCATAAGACAAGTCATGGCGAAGAGTGGCTAATTCAGCAAACCGGGTGATGGCACTTTTTATCTCAGCACAAAAACGAATATGCTTATTAACCGGAAAGCCCAACTCAGCCAAAAATATGAACAACTCCTGCTGGCTTGTACAACCACTGGCTTGCGGATCAGAAACGGCGTAAACAAAAAACTCGAGGGGACGTTTTGCGGTAATGGCCGGATCGAGCTGGCGCAGAGACCCTGCTGCAGCATTACGCGGATTAGCAAAGAGATCCTCCCCGGCCTCAGCACGTTGCCTGTTCAGTTTTTCAAGCCCACTGCGACTCATAAAAACTTCGCCACGTACTTCAATTCTTGGGATATTCGTTTGTAACAAACGTAAAGGAATGGATGGAATGGTGCGCAACTGGGCAGTTATATTTTCCCCAACTTTGCCGTTTCCACGGGTGCTACCCTGAATCAGGATACCGTTTTCGTACACAAGCTCAACTGCCAGACCGTCCAGTTTTGGTTCGGCCATATAAGTAAGGCTGTCATCTTCCAGAAGAAGATACCGTTTGAGACGATCTTCAAAATCGTACAAATCCTGGTCTGAAAAGGCATTTTCCAGACTGAGCATGGGGATGCGATGTTCCACCTGCTCGAATGAATCTAAGGCCTCACCACCAACTCGCTGGCTGGGAGAATCGGCAGTAACCCACTCAGGCTGCTGTTCTTCTATTCCCAGCAGTTCCTGAAACAGCCGGTCATACTCGCCATCGGATATCTGTGGATTATCCAAGACATAGTAATTATGGGAATGTTCTGTCAGCAGCTGTTTTAAATCACTGTAACGCTGTTTTGCATCCATCAGAGGTGACTTTTATTTCGGTGCTTCCAGTAAAACACCGCCTTTGGCAATATTTTCATGTTTGACTTCATCAATGAAAATCAGGATGGCTTCCGGTGGTTTTCCTGCTTCTCTGGCAATCACTTCAGTCACACCTGCACTGATATTGCTTTTTTGTTCTTTCGTCAGCTCACCTGCTACTCGAATATTCACGTATGGCATCTGTTATTCTCCTTCTGTTGTTTCCTGATCTGCCAGGCAATGGCACGAAAGATCGCCCGGTAGTTGTTCTTTCTTTTTGCCCAAATCTTTCATAAACTTTTGTAACTCATCAACACGACAATTTAGAAACTGCTCCGGCAGACTCTTCCCTGCGGCCTCAATACCCTGATCAATAAAAAGGAGTAAAGCAGTGCTGATCGTTTCACGAAATTGTTGACACTCAAGTTCCTGACGTGCACAAAAGGCCTCGTAACGATGCCAGTTATAAATGGTTCGTTTTACCCCGCGGTAAATCGTTTTAGAAAAATTTTCACTCTGTATATCCCGCAGGATTATCTCCTGATACCGTTCGACAGCCGCCTCTTTGAGATGCTGTTTTTGTGCACTACCCAGATCCAGGCCTGGGCCCAAAGGATCTTTCTCAAGATAGTAGAGTGACGCATGGTAGGTAATTTCAGGGATTTCACCGGAATTTCGAACAATCAGCCACTCATCTTCCAGTAAGTCAGTTCCACTCATGGCTTTTTATCCAGATCAAAAACAGAACGAAAGATATCCACTTTCATAGCTGACTGATCCTTGCAACTCTCCCCTTTCAGGTAAATCATTGGATCGTGCAACAGACGGGAAGCGATGGAATGAGCCATTTTTTCGATACTTTTTCGTTCTTTGTCTGTGAGATTGTTCAGCCTGGGCAGGGTGCGCTCAAGTTCCAGCTGCACAACCTGATTCCCTTTCTTGCGAAGATCAGCAATGGTGGGAGTAATTCCAAGCCCTGCCAGCCACTCTTTAAACTTTAGAGACTCTTCATCAACTATTCGGCTTGCCTTTATCGCCTCTTTATCACGCTCAGCCTTGTTCAGTTCCACGACATTATTTAAATCATCAATGTCATAGAGGTATACGTTATCAAGATCGTTTAAGGCCGGATCAAGATCCCGTGGCACTGCAATATCAATAAAGAAGAGTGGCTTGTTGCGACGATCACGCATGATGGGCTTGACGTCTTTCTTGTGCAAAATCACGCCGGGTGCCCCTGTGGAACTGACGATGATATCAACCCGTCCTAATTGGTCAAAAAGTTCATCAAGCCCCACCGCACTTCCATTAAAGCGCTTAGCAAGATCAAGAGCATTCTCAAGGGTCCTGTTGCAAACAACAACATCAGTGGCACCATTGCCCACCAGATGTTCAGCGGCGAGTTCTGCCATTTCTCCGGCACCGATTAGCAACACACGTTTATTTTCAATGGTGCCAAAGATCTTTTTGGCAAGTTCAATCGCAGCATAACTAATGGATACGGCTGAAGAGCCAATCTCTGTTTCGCTGCGGACTCGCTTGGCAACAGAAAATGATTTATGCAGAAGCCTGTTTAAGATGGGACCTGTACATTTTTTATCTGCTGAATGACGATATGCTTCTTTCAGCTGTCCTAGAATCTGTGATTCACCGACTATCATGGAATCAAGACTGGCCGCCACCATAAAGAGGTGGTGTACTGCCTCCGAATCACGATAGCAATATAAATATTGCTGAAACTCTTCAGGAGAGAGCGCATCACCAAAAAGAAAACGAGAAAGCGCTAACTGCACATCAGCACCTTCTTCAACAGAGACCAGTACTTCAACCCGGTTACAGGTGGAGAGGAGGTAATACTCCTTAATCCCCTCTATTTTGCCGAGCAATTCAAGAGGCTCGTCGTAACCACTGGAAAGTGCCAGCTTCTCACGTACCGCAAGGGGGGTTTTCTTATGATTGACTCCAAGGAGCAGAATCATTTCACTTGGCATAACTATGAACTCCTCCGAGCAGAAATGTTACTCCCCAAAGGGTAAACAACACAGCACAAAACCCGATCACAGCCATAACTGCAGCACGTTTACCACGCCAGCCGTAGGTAAGGCGCTGATGGATTTGTGCGGCATAAAGAAACCAGGTGATAAGTGACCACGTTTCTTTAGGATCCCAATGCCAATATGTTCCCCAAGCTTGTCTTGCCCATGCGGAACCGCTAATAATACCAAGGGTCAGAAAGACAAATCCGGTGGTCACACAGTGGCTGTTTAGCTGGTCGAGTGATTCAAGAGACGGCAAACGACTGTAAAAGAACCCAAAGCGTTTTGATTTGAGTTCACGCTCCTGCAGCAGGTACATAAGGCCGCCACAAAAAGCGAGAGCCAGAAAACCGTAAGCCATTACAGAAACCCCGGCATGTACCGGGAGCCATAAGGACTGCAGGGCTGGTGTCAGCGGCTCAAATGCACGGGAGGCAAAGGCTGCAATAACCAGCATAATAAGTGTCAGGATGGAAACAAATGTCCCAAAGTTTTTCACCGAATAACGCCAGTGAAAAGAAAGATAGGCCCAGGTAACAGACCATGCAAAAAAGGTTACGGCCTCATGCTGAGATGTGATGGGGGTGTATCCGGCAATCAGATAGCGGGAAAGAATATAAAGGGTCTGGAGTATACCGGAGCTTAAAAAGATAATTCTTGCGACCTTTCGCAAGTGTTCTCGCTGGCTGAAAAAAAACACAAGATACACAGCACAGGCCACAAAACTGACCAGCAGCACAGCATTAAACAAAAGGTAGTTGACTTCACTCAACATGGCAATGTCTCCATTGATGTGTTCTCCTGTGTTTGTAGCGTGTTAACAAGTTGTGCCACCTGTACTTCCGGAGGCAGAATTTTTTCCAGCGTTCCCTGCAGCTGTTTCCAGTTGCCCGCCTTCAGCAAGACAAGAATATCACTATTCAAAAGATTTTCAAACAGCCGTTTATGCTGAGCCTGATCATCATTTAAAGTCACTATCTGTTTTCGTAAGGCAGACATAAGGTTTAGTAGCAAAGCATACTCCTCACCATACTTTGTCTCAAGCTCTTTACGGATTCGAGCAGCAAGGGCTGGGCTTGCCCCACAAGTGGCCACAGTCAATAACAAGTCACCTCTTCTGAACATGGCAGGAACCTGGAAACTGCACGACTCAGGATCGGTAATCACATTCACCAGGATTCCTGCCTTGTCTGCTTCATTTTTTATTTTCTGCTGAATAACGGGATTGTCCGTTGCAGCAAAAACAAGCTTTGCTCCCTGCAAATCACCGGTCTGATATTCCCGTTCTTGCCACTCAATCTGATTTTTGTCGGCTATTACAGCAAGCCCGTCACATAACTCAGGACTAATCAGAACAAGCCGGGGGCCGCAGGCAAGTAGCGCCTCAACCTTGCGTTTTGCCACAACTCCACCACCAACAACAAGACAGAGCTGATCGCGAATATCAAGATTAACGGGATAGAGTTTCATGGAAATAGGGTGATTATTTTCGTTGCAGACGATTGATGATAATGGCGATATCCTGCCCGTCCTTTCGCATAACCTGTTTTTTTCCGGCAATATTGTACTTGTCTTTAGCTTGTTCCATAAAGAGCGGCAGACATTTCCGTCTGGCGTCATGGGCAAGAAAAATAGAGCCGCCGGGTTTTAGATATTTTTCAAAGACATTGAGAAGCGGCTCAAAGAATTCTTCCCTAAACAGTACTTCCGCAGCCACCAGATAATCAAAAGCTGGTAACTCCGGCGGATCAAGCCAGTCCAGATGGATACAATCAACATTATCAAGCCCGGAGGCAGCAACACTCACCTTTTCAAAATCCATTATGATATCTTCATAATCGGAAAGGGTCACATCAAAACCACAGGCAGCCGCTGTTATTCCGGGCGCACCTAATCCTGCACCAATCTCAAGCATGGTTTTACCAGCCGGATCCGGAAGAGTGGACAACGCCTGGGATAAAATCATGGCAGACTCCCAGAGTTTCACCCAAAATGGAAACTCCGTCACATCACTAAAAGGATCTTTGCCATCGAGGAATTCTTCAATATCAGCGACCTTTAAAAGCCGAATGGTCTGATCGTGGACGGTGAGTTTATCAAAGGTGAGTTTGTACTGTTTGCGGATACGATTATAAATATCTCGCTCAGCTTCGGGTAATGTTCGTATATCCATGGACAGATGGTACCAGCTTTAATTGAAATTCAGAAAATCGGGCAGCACCAGACTTCCTGAACAGTTTTCTTATGTAAGAAAGAATGTATATATCAAACCGCAGGAGGCAATAAACAAACAATAGTATCCAAAATATTGCAGTTTGTTTTTTCGAATCACGTTAAGCAATAAAATAATGGCAAAATAACCACTGACCGCAGAAGCCACTGTACCTGCTGCAATCAGCAGCAAGCTCTCAGATCCCGGAGGATTGTCTATTAGATCACCAGACTGCAGCACTGCAGCTCCAACGATTGCAGGAATCGACATAATAAATGAAAACCGGGCAACTGTTTCCCTGTTTAGCCCAAGGAGCATTCCTGTGAAAATCGTTGAACCGGATCGTGACAACCCTGGAAGAATAGCCATGGCCTGAGCACAACCGATAAGCAGCGCACGGGGACGGTTCAGTTCCACCTTGCGCTCATGAATAAAAGGGGTCGCAAGCATGATGAGTCCGGTCACAAAAAGCATACAATAAACAAGCAGCAGGTTGGTGAAAATCCCTGCAATAGAATCTTTTAAAAAGAGCCCGACCACCACTGCCGGAAGAGTGGCCACAATGACATATATATCCCAGTAAAAAAAACGGGTTAATTTTTCATCTGCCCGTTTTTGCAATACTGCAAGGGGAGCGACAAGCATGGCAGACAACTCATGCCGAAAGACAATACAGACAGAAACCAGTGTCCCCAGATGCAAAAATATATCAAAGGCCAATCCCTGTTCCTGAAAATGGAGCAGTTCTGATCCCAGCACCAGATGGCCGGAACTTGATATGGGGAGAAACTCTGTCAATCCCTGCACTACACCAAGTATAATTGCTTTGATTAACTCCAATAAATGACACTCGCTTGCATGGTTTGCTTTCTCTTACCTATTCACAATGGACAGCCCTACCAGACCATTAAACACAAAAAAAGGCCGGTTGATATCAGATATCAACCGGCCTTCACAAGCTAACTAAAAAACAGAACTATGTCAATTAGCAACCTTCAATAGCAGCAGCCTTTTTCTTAGCAGCTTTAACTTTAACTTTGTCGCCAGCAGCAAACTTAGCGCCTTTGCATGTCATGGTTACTTTGTCGCCGTCTACAGCATCAACGGTGCATTTTGTGGTTCCTGCAACAGCAACACTGCTTGCAGCGAAAGCGAGGGACAATACAACAGCTACGATAGCTTTTTTCATTATTCTTCTCCAATAATTAAGTTAATTAATGTTCCAGCCAATCCCAGAACGATACACATCTATTTCAAGTGGTTAATATAGAGTGGAACCTGACACTTGTCAACCCCAATCCACAAATAAATGAATCCTAATTCATTATTCGTTTTATATCATTCTCGAGTATCATGTGGGGTACATAACCGGGATATTTCTTCACGACCAGCCCCTTACTGTTAATAAGAAAGGATGTAGGAATCCCAACGACCCCACCGAAATCTCTGGCAGTGGAACCGTTAGCCAGAAGCACCGGATAGTTGATGGAGCGCTTCTCAACAAGCTTCTTCACAACACCGACCCCACCCTGATCAACGGATAGAGCCACAACTGAGAACCCTTTTTTTGCATACTCGGTCTGCAAACTGATCAAATCAGGAATCTCCTGCATGCATGGAGGACACCAGGTTGCAAAGAAAGTTACCAGCAAGGTCTTTCCATCAAACGCTTTGCTATCCACAGTATCTCCCGTGACCACGTCAGGAAGAGAAAAAGATGGCATGGTTTTACTTGCTGACGCTGTATAAGCAGGCAACAGTACGAGCATAACAGCTGCCAGGAGCAGCGCCAGACTTCGGCGGGAATTCAAATATTTCATAAAGAAACCTTTTTGTTATTTTTTTATTTACTTTTAACGAGTGTAGCTTATCGATGATTAGAAGCAAAAAAACAAGCTCATAAAAACCTAAGCTTTAGATGGCTAAGTATTTATACCCTTTGTTCGGGTGAAAAACTTCATATTCGATATTAAAACTATTTCATTTATTGGGAATGTCAACCAGCAAAGGACTATCAACAAGCATGTCACTTGCCAAACAAGACAGCTTTCCTCCTGTTAACACGGAATAAAACCCCATGCAGCACCCTGAACATTCCCCCTTAAAAAAAAACTGGGTAAAAGCTGTTCAGAAAGTCAAATTGTGGTAAAGTGCTCAAAATCCTAAACGATGCAGCCCGGCGTTGCTCTTTACCCTTGAATTAGAAGACTCTATCATGAATAAACGTTTTACGTATTTATTACTCTTCCCAGCTGCAGCACTTCTTTTCTGCATCCTCAATGCTCAAATCATCTCTGCAGCCCAACTGGTTGATCGTGTAGTGGCAATTGTAAATGACGATGTTATTACAATGTCCGAAGTCAACGAAGCGGGTAAAGGCTATTTTAGAAAAATCACCGAAAGTGCACCCTCCAGCCAGCTCGAAGATGCATTGCGCAGGGCCAGATCAGAAGTCCTCAACACGCTGATAGACAAGCGACTGATTACCCTTGAAGCTGAGAAACAGGGTGTTACCATCACAGAAGCCGAAATACAGGCGGCAGCAGACAGAATGATGGCCAGCAACAATATAAACCGGGAAATGCTCGATGCCCAGCTCGGCCAGATGGGAATGACTTATGACAGTTATCTGGATACCCTCCGCAACCAGATTCTGCAATCGAAACTGGTTAACTATGAAGTCCGTTCAAAACTGATCATCACCGATGATATGGTGCTTGATTACTACGACGCCAACTACACAAAACATATCAGCGGTGGTGGCTACTATCTGATGCAGATGGGTTTTGTATGGGGTAAAAACAGCAATTCCAGCGATTCTGCTCCGGTACAATATGCAGATAAAATGGATGCACAAAAACGCGCCGAACGTGTTCGTAAGCTGCTGCTTAACGGACAGGATTTCAGAATGCTGGCCGAGAAATTTTCCGACCTTCCATCTGCTGCTGACGGTGGAGATCTGGGAGTTTTCCAAAAAGACGAAATGGCAACATATATGAAAGAAGCGGTACTTCCCTTAAGTCCCGGTGAAGTGAGTGAAATTGTTGAAACACCTTCCGGCTATCAGTTTTTCAAACTGCTTTCCAGCCAGGACGGACAGATTGTAGTGCAGGCATCTTTTGCCTCAGTCAAAGACGATATACGGCAAAAACTCTATGACGAGCAGCTTAAAGAACAGTTTGATGAATGGGTCACTAAAATTAAAACAGAAGCATATATTAAAAGATTGTAGGTGAAGAAAATGTCTGAAAAAGAAACAGTACAAAAAACCCAGACACTTGGCGAGTTCCTGAAAAAAACCCGAAAAGCTTCTAACATATCACTGGATGACGCTCAGGACTCAACCAAAATAACACTAAAAGTTCTGCAAGCTATAGAATGTGATGATTTTAGTGCCATGCCTGCTGAAGCGTTCTGCCGTGGTTTCTATGTGATGTACGCAAAATTTCTGAAACTTGATCATGACGCTGTGCTGGGAAGATATCTTGAAGCCAGAGGCCTGCCTCCTGTTACCTCGAAAGTACATTCAACCCCACCTGTTCGCAAAAGCGGGCAATTCCGTAACTACGCAGAGCCATCTCCCGTTTCTCCTTTTATGAGCTCTATCTTTGCACTTGCTATTTTACTGGCGGCAATCATTGGCGGATGCTGGTATTTCAACTGGAATCCCATAGATTACATCAACAGTAAACTTGACTCCATACAGACCAACGGACAGCAACTGGAGTTCACCAGTGAAATTCCTGTGCCCGCAGAAGAAGGGACGCCAGATCCTGCGCTAATTCCTGTGGCTGAAGTGGAAACAGAAGTGGCTG
>JAOZLM010000201.1 GCA_029934815.1 Desulfocapsa sp.
TACTTAATTCAACTGCCGAGACCACGGTACCGTGACTGACATTCTTTTCCTCGTCAACCATGATCTTATATTCATCCGCAATATCCGGAAGAACATCAGCACGCTTTTTCTCAACCAGCAGGTTGAGAAAATTTGCCATATTTTTATCGACGCCGATGGAAGCAATTACACCTTCCATTACTTTCTCTCTTACATCTATGGGATAGAGAGGATTAGTCAATGAATCTTCCAAGTCAGTATCAGTATACAGTTGAGCCACTCCCTGAAGAGCCTCACTGAATTCTTCAAACTTTCCGTCTTCTTTGCCAACAGCAAATAATGCCTTGGCATATCTTCTTGCTAGGATTATCTGTTTCACTGGACGGCTCCTACTTTATCAAGGTAATCTTCGATAATCTTGACCTGATCGTCAGCTGTCAGATTCTTAACGATTAACTCCTCAGCCATTACTGCAGCCTGCTCAGTGACGCCAACTTTAAGATCACGCTTTGCAGCTGTGATTTCATTGGTAATTGCACTTTCTGCAGATCGCTTGATATCTTCCGCTGATTGCGCTGCTGCTTCCAGGATTCTGCCCTTTTCGACCTCAGCCTGCGCAACTGCTTTTTCAACGATGGTATCAACATCTTTTTCAACAGATTCGAGTTTTGCAGAGAATTCTTTGTAATCCTGTTCGGCTTTTACTTTTTTGGCCTCAAGATCTTCAATCTCATCTCTAATCTGCTGACGACGACTACCCAAGCTTTCAGCTATGGGCTTCGCACCAAATTTTACAAGGATGATAAGCAAGACGATGAAGTTCATCACCCTGAAACCAAGATCCTTTAATTTAGCCGGAGACAGACTGTCGGTGGCATGTGCCCCGCCATGTGCATCTCCTGCATCACCATGTTCTGCTACTGCCCCATGCCCTGCATCCGCCGCCGCATGACCAGCATCAACTGCTCCATGCGAATCGGATACAGCATGTGCATCAGCAGGTGCTGCATGTTCTGTACTAGAAGCCCAGACACTTCCTGCTGCCAGGGCGAACCACAGAACCAATGCTACAATAGCACTCTTTCCGAATGTTCCCTTCATTCCCCTCATAACTTTACAGACTCCTTCCTAAAATTTTTCCAGCCATGGCATTTGCAAAACCTTCAACTCCAGCTTCCAGCTCTGTTTTAGCAGCCGCAACCTGAGATTTTATATCCGCCAGTTGTTTATCTTTATCAGTATCCGCTTCGGCCTTGATAGCAGCGAGTTTTTCCTCACCTGCAGCCTTAGCTCCTGCACGGGCAGTATCAATTGCAGATTTGGCCTGGGTGGACGCTTTATGCATTTTCTTATCCACTTCCTCCTGTCGTCTGCTTGCATTGTCTTCAAACTTAACTACATCGTTTTGCATGCCTTGCAGCTTTTCTTTTCTTTCCTTCAGTATTTTCAATACCGGCTTATAGATGATCCCATTTAGGAAATACATCAGTATAAACGCATTGATGATCTGAAGAAACAGGGTGATGTCCATTGAAACCATAATCTCTGCTCCTGATTAGTTAAGATAATTCAAAATTAAACACCAAAAATGAATGGTGATTCACACTAGAAAATCGGTTGTACTTCATACGCTAGGGGATGTCAACTTTTTTATAAAATAGGTCTTGGAACGATGTAGCCATAGGTCGGTGATATACTGTGCATATCTTCTCGGTATTCCGATGAACTACAATTCATTTTTTATTAAAAACCAGGGAAAAAACATAAAAAGAAATTAGGGGAGTTTTCTTTTTAAAAATTACAAATTGAACACGAATCCTTACAGGAGCCCGTATTCGATTTGTAACAGGTAATGAATAGAACCTCTATTCTACAAGTAAATCCTGGATATGACCATTCACTGACAAAATCGCCTCATTCAATTTATCCGGCATTGATCCGCCGGCTTGTGCCATATCAGGACGGCCACCACCTTTTCCACCGACAATGGCTGCCACTTTATTGACAATATCACCAGCCTTTATCCGTTTGGTAAGATCTTTTGAAACGATTGCTAGCAGCGCTGCTTTCCCATTAATTTCACCGCCTAAAACGGCAACTCCGCTTCCCATATCATCGCGAAGCTTATCCCCCACCTCTCTTAGAGTTTTGGGAGAATCAAGAGGAATAACAGAAGCAACTACTTTTACACCGTCTATTTCGGTCGCATTCGACAGGAGATCACCAAGATCTGATGAAGCCAACTCTGTGGAGAGTGCTGCCACCTGTTTTTCCAGATCTTTATTACTGGCGGCCATGCTCTCAAGTTTAGAAGTTATATTGGCAGGAGTGACGCTTAACGTGTCACAGACGGCCTGTTCACGCCTCACCTGACTTTGAAGATGCTCAATGGCTGCACGACCGGTTAATGCTTCTATTCGTCTGACGCCTGCTGCAATCCCACCTTCGCTTATAATCTGAAAAAGGCCGATACAGCCGGTAGCTGGAACATGCGTTCCGCCGCACAACTCTTTTGAATAGTCGGACAAACTCACAACTCTTACGCTATCTCCGTATTTTTCACCAAACAGAGCCGTTGCTCCCTGCTCTATTGCCTGCTCGCGGTCAAGGAGTGCGGTATTCGTCGTAAGATTCGCCCGAATTTTTTCATTCACTCGTTTCTCGATATTTTCCCGTTCCTCTGCTGTAAGCTGAGAAAAGTGGGTAAAATCAAAACGTAATCGATCAGGTGTTACTAAAGAACCCGCCTGTTTAATATGATCACCAAGTAGTTCTCTTAATGCAGCCTGCAGGAGATGGGTGGCAGTATGATTGGCTGCACTGTCTGCCCGCTCACTGACAGTGACCTGTAATGTTACGGTTTCAGAATTTGCAAGTTCCCCCTCTGTCACCGTTACTGCATGAAGAATAATTCCTTCCCCTTCGGTAACAGTGGCAGTAATATTTCCCTTGCCTCCCTGCCAGCTGACCTCTCCTCTGTCCCCTGACTGACCACCTGATTCCGCATAAAATGGTGTTACTGCCGTGAAGAGTTGCCCGCTGTTTCCGCTTGCAATGGCATCACATACATTTCCTTCCGAATCCAATAAACCAAGAACAGCAGATTCAGCCTGTAGTTGTTCATAGCCCACAAACTCACTTTTATTACCGCTTGCGATTAGTTCCTGTACTCCTTTACCAAGGATTCGGACACTCTCTCCTTTTTGGGCTGCACGAGACTGGGTACGCTGGTTTTCCATGGCTGTTTCAAAACCAGCCGCATCAAACTCAACTCCACGTTCAAGGGAGATATCACGCACGATATCCACAGGAAAGCCAAAAGTATCGTAGAGTTTGAATATAAAATTTCCCTGAATCATGGTTTGACTACCCTTCTGCAAGCGAGCAATTTCCTCATCGAGCAGGTTTAAACCATTTTCAAGGGTTTCACTAAAACGTATCTCTTCGTTAACCACAACTTTACTGAGAAGATCGGCATTACCTGCCAAATGGGAATGAGCATCCTGCATGGATGCGGTTACTTCTTTTGTAACTGCATCCATAAAAGGTTTCGTGAGGCCAAGACTTCTGCCATAACGGATGGCACGACGCATTACACGGCGCAAAACATACCCGCGCCCTTCATTGGATGGCAGTACTCCATCAGCAACCAGAAAGGTGGTGGCACGGGCATGATCTGCAATAACCCGCATGGCAACAGTATCTGCCTCATCTGCCAGATATTTTTTACCGGAAAGCGATTCGAGCCGTTGGATTACCGGCTGGAAAAGATCAGTATCATAATTGTTAAATTTACCCTGCAATACCGCTGCCACACGTTCAAGCCCCATACCTGTATCGATGCTGGGCTTGGGTAGTGGTGTCATGGTGCCATCATCAGAGCGGTTAAACTGCATAAAAACAAGATTCCACAGTTCAAGATACCGGTCACAATCACAGCCAACAGCACAGTCAGGGCGGTCACAACCTGCTTCACGCCCCTGATCGATATGAATCTCGGAACATGGCCCGCAAGGTCCTGTGTCCCCCATGGCCCAGAAATTGTCTTTTTCACCAAGGCGAACAATTCGCCCTTTTGGCAGATCTTCTATTTTTTCCCAAAGCTCAAAAGCTTCATCATCGTCATCAAAAACAGAGACCCACATCTGATCAGCAGGCAGGCCAAGCTCTTTAATCAAAAAATCCCAGGCATACTGAATAGCTTCTTCTTTGAAATAGTCACCAAAAGAGAAATTACCCAGCATTTCAAAAAAAGTATGATGCCTTGCTGTATATCCAACATTTTCAAGATCGTTATGCTTGCCACCTGCACGTACACAGCGCTGAGAAGATGTGGCACGGGTATAATCCCGTTTATCCTCACCCATAAAGACGGTTTTAAACTGTACCATTCCCGCATTTACAAAAAGCAGGGTCGGGTCATCCTGAGGAACCATGGAGGAACTTTCAACGATGGTATGTTTACGCGACTCAAAATATTCTAAAAAACGCTTCCGTATTTCTGTACCTTTCATAACGATATTTTTTACTCTGATTTTATAGGATATGCGGTAGTACTGCTTTAAACTGAGCAGTACCGGCTTTTCCAAGTAACTCGTAAATAATCATTTCAGCCGGTCCTACTGCTGCACCGATGCTTTGCAGACGGGCAAGCCCTAAATTTGAATTTGTTTCACTTCTTGAGGAAACGCCATCTGCTACAATCCATGGGGTAATACCCAGTTCCTTCAAACCAAGGGCTGTTTGGTAGATGCAGATATGCGTTTCGACGCCAACAAGTATGGCGGTATTTACTTCTGCCTGCAGATTACTGATCAATGCTTTTGTTGCAGGATTAGCCACTGCATTAAACTCTGTTTTATCAGGTCTTGG
>JAOZLM010000202.1 GCA_029934815.1 Desulfocapsa sp.
TTGCCGGGGCAGGAGCTCGTAGTTTGTGATCAAGTCAAAAATATTTTACAAATCAATGCTGGCAGTGAGCGTCATTATTCTTGCTTACACCTTTGCCATATTACTCATCGTTCTTCCAAATGTAGAAAAAAGTACTCAGTCCCTTGAAGAGAAAATCGGGAAAGAGGTTCTGGATAAAGTCACCCTGATTACCAGAAATATGCAGGCAGATCTTGTGAACTTCCAGGAAAATGCGTTGCAGTATCATAAAACAGAGCTGAAAAATCTAACAGACTCTTTCTGGTCCATTGTGCAGACCAAGTATGAGCAGGCAAGACCCGAAAATATCGGTTCTATTCTCCAGGAAAGAGGAGAAGCTCTCAAGAATGATCTGACACTCTTTTACAACAAAAACAAAGATACAATGAGTTCCGAAGAGCTCAAACAAGCCATCATCAATTATGTGAATATTTCCAGTTCTGACGAAGGTTCCGGGTACTTTTTTATCCACTCAGGCACTACCGTGGTGGAACACCCCCTCTATCCCGCATTTAAAGGGAAGGATTTCGCTCATCTGCAGGATCCACAGGGCATTTTTTTTATCAGGGAGTTTCAGGATATTTGTAAGAGAGATGGCTCCGGTATTTTACGCTATCAGTGGAAACATGCAAAAACAAAGGTGATGGAAGATAAAGTCGCATTTGTATTCACCTTCGAACCGTTTGACTGGATTATAGGCACCAGTGCCTCAGTAAATGACTTGCAGGAAGGACTCAAAAATGAAGTTATCTATCTTGCAAACAAGATCCGTTACGATGGTGATAATTACTTTTTTATTAATGGTTATGATTATACGGTAATTGCCCATCCGCATATTGCCAAAGGAACTGATTTCAGCAAGGTAATTGATTCCCGGGGTGAGTTGATTGTGCCGCCAATGGTTAAGGCTGCAAGAGAGCAGGGAGAAAGCTATACGCAATACTGGTGGAAAAAGAAGTTCGATAGTGATGAATCTTTTGAAAAACTAACGTTTTCAAAAGATTTCCCGAACTGGCAGATGGTTATCAGCACCGGGACGTATATTGATGATATCAAAAAAGAGGTTGAGAAACGAAAGGCAGAGCTGATAGCGCAACTTCGTCAGATTATGCTGAAGACAACAATAGGGAAAAGCGGCTATTTGTTTATTGTTGATAGTGAGTCCGTGATGGTTATGCACCCCAATAAGTATATGCAGGGCAAATATACCGGAAAGATGAAAAATCCCGGTACAGGAACGTTCATCTTTGATGATACAAAAAAAGCTGCTCACACAGGGCAGCCAATGTATGCCAAGTGGGACAAACCAACTGACAAAGGGAACTATATTTACGATAAGATATTTTGGGTTGAGTACGTTCCGGGTTTTCATTGGTATATTGTTGCATCTGCTTATACCAGTGATTTTCAGGAAACATCAAAAGAGCTAAGGGCTGGAGTATTGGTTCTTGGTTCAGTTATCCTTTTCCTCTCTTTCTTCGTTAGTTTTCTGTTTTTTAAGTATCTGCTAAAACCCATTTCGACCCTTTCAGTTTTAGCTGGCCGGGTCACAAAGGGAGATTACTCTGTAAGATCGCATCTGCAGCGAAGTGATGAACTAGGTGTGTTGTCGGCTGAGTTCAACGTAATGGTTGATACCATTGAAGATAATATTCGTAATCTTGATCAGAATGTTGCTGAAAAAACATTGGAAATAGAAGAGCAAAACCGAATTTTCGAATCACTTTTTTATGAGAGCAGTGACGGTATTTTACTTATTCAGAACGGTCAGTTTATTGATTGCAACCGGGCTGCTTACCAGATGCTCCAGTATGAGAATAAAAAAGAATTAATTGCAGCGCATCCTTCGGAAATTTCTCCAAAGTTCCAGCCGGATGGACAAAAATCCAAAGAAAAGGCAGACAGTGTAATAGCGGCTGCTTTGCGAAACGGTTCCAATCGTTTTGAATGGGTACATCAGCGTCAGGATGGAAGTGATACCTGGCTCGAAGTCGTACTTACCCGTATCTCCCTTCAGGATAACACAATAATTCACGCCGTCTGGCGTGATATTAACGAAAAGAAAGCGGCAGAAAAGAATCTGCAAAAAACCCTTGATGAGTTTAGTGCGATCATGGATGCCATTGATTATGGCGTTCTATTTATGGATGATCAGTTGCGGGCGAGAATTGTTAACCAGGCTTTTCGTGATATCTGGCAGGTTCCGGATAGTTTTGTGACCGGGAATCCCAGCATGCGGGAACTGATGGTGTTCAATCGATATAATAAGCTGTATCCCGTATCTGATAATGAGTTTGATCAATATATAGATGACCGTGAAGCAGCTGTTCGCAAGGGGGCCATCGCTCCCACATCATTTGAACGAAGAGATGGCAGGGTTCTCCAGTATCAGTGTGTGGTGTTGCCTGATGGCTGGCGAATGTTAACTTATTTCGATATTACAGAACTGAAAAGCACTCAGGATCAACTTGCCCGGGCTCAGAAGATGGAAGCAATTGGAGTGATGGCCGGTGGGGTTGCCCATGATCTCAATAATATTCTCTCGGGGATTGTAAGTTATCCCGAGCTGCTCCTTTTGCAGTTGCCTGAGTCCAGTAAACTCAGGAAACCCCTTGAATCCATTCGAGAGTCCGGCGAACGTGCCGCAATGGTAGTTGCAGATCTTCTGACTGTTGCCAGGGGAGTTGCCAGCATACGGGAAGCACATGATATTCACATACTGGTGCAGGAGTACCTTCATTCTCCGGAATATGAGAAATTGAAAACCTTACATCCTGATGTGACATGCACAGAATGTTTTGAGGCAACAGATTCTATTATTTCCTGCTCTCCCGTACACATTAAGAAAACAGTTATGAATTTGATAGCTAATGCCATGGAGGCCATTGATGGGAAGGGAGAAGTTCAGGTTTCAACTTTTAATTTATTGTCGGGTCATGGTGACAAAAATCTGCCATCAGGTCACTATGTCGTTTTAATCGTGCAGGATAACGGTCCCGGAATTAGTGATGATGATATCAAGCATGTTTTCGAGCCATTTTACAGTAAAAAAATGATGGGGAGAAGTGGTACTGGTCTTGGGTTAACAGTGGTTTGGAATACTGTGGAAGACCATGGTGGGCAGATACGCGTGGAAAGCAGTGACGAAGGAACCAGCTTTAGTCTCTTTTTTCCTGTCAGCAATAAGAGTGTGAGCCGTCGTGATGATCCGCAGGTAGAGAATATGGATACAAGCAAAGGTGAGCATATTCTGGTGGTGGATGATGAACCGTTGTTGCAGAACATTGCGGAGCAGATACTGCTGGGACTGGGGTATAACGTCAGTACCGTAGCCTCGGGTGAGGAGGCCGTTGAATTCGTGAAAGAAAATCCTGTTGACCTGCTTGTTGTTGATATGTTGATGGATCCGGGAATAACCGGACGCCAGACCTATGAAAAGATCTTGAAGTTGTATCCGGAACAGAAAGCTATTGTAGCCAGTGGATTTTCTGAAAGTGACGATGTCAAGGCTACATTGAAACTCGGCGCCGGTGGATTTATAAAAAAACCTTATTCTGTTTATCAGCTGGGACGAGCAGTCAGGGAAGCTCTGAAAGGGTAGTTCCCTTTTTGAAGCTAACATACGTTTTCGTTTGTTGTGCGATGCTGCTGGCTGGAAGCCTAACTAACTGGCGACTTGGAAGGGGCAGCGGAACAGCGGCAATCTCGCAAAGCTGAGTCTCTACGCAAATCAGCTACTCTTACGTGCTCCGACGACTACAGACAGAATCTCTTCATAAAAAATTCTTCGAAGATCCTGGCTTTGTTCGATAGTGGTGCGAAAATTGCATTGAAATATGTGGGTGTTCTTTTGTTATCTCAACGTTGGGAGGGCGAGGTGCAATCAATGACCACGGATGTCTCCAAAGGGCAGGAGGCTCGAAAGACAACAAGAACTGCAACTGAACTGTTTGGCCTGATTAAACAGAGTGTGGATGCTGGCGAAATTCAAAGAGCAGAAGTACTCCGGGAAGAACTGATGCAGGTTGACACCATTCCCCTCAGCCAGATCATTGCGGCGGCTGATCTGATAGAATCAGCCAGGCTTGCAGGTATTGATGATAAACACCAGTTGCTGTGGATCGACTTGTATGACTGCTTAACACCTGAAGAGAAAAGTCTGTTTTTCTATAGCCTTGAAGATAAAACAATCCCTGCAAAAACTGTTTTCCTGAAACAGGGGCATGCAAATGACGAGCTCTATTTTGTAGAAGAGGGGCACGTCAATGCCATATTCACCAAAGAAAAAGAAAATAACCTTGTGCTGCAAATTGGAAAAGGTGGCTTTTTGGGCGAAGATAATTTCTTTGCTATGTCTGTCTGCACTTCCTCCTTTGTTAGTCGCGCTCTGTTAAAAGTTAAAATTTTAAACAGAAATAAAATTGCACACTGGGATGAAGATTGTCCTGGATTATTTTCAAAAATTGAATCCTACTGTAAAAGGTTTGGCTACTACGAGGAGTTGTTTGAAAAAATCAGGAGTGAGAAGAGCAGGTTTGACCGGCTTTCTGTAAACGGAAAGGTTTTTGCAGATATTCTAAATAGTACCATGGAGCAGACCGGGAAAAAATTTAAGGCCACTGTCGGTGATATCTCAAGGGGTGGGGCTTGTTTCTTGATCAAAGCGTCAAAAAGTGAAGTTACCAGAACTCTGCTGGCAAAGCCTTTACGGATGATATTCGCCATCAAAACACCTACGAAAATCAAAAAAATCGTAGCCTTCGGGCGAGTGGTCAGGGTGAAATATCATTTGGAAAATGATTACAGTGTGCATGTAAAATTTGC
>JAOZLM010000203.1 GCA_029934815.1 Desulfocapsa sp.
AACTGCATTCATGAAATAATTGCACTCGCAGGCTGTCCAGTCCGCCTGGCCTGTGACAGTTAATGGTCCTTTTGCAAACTCTTTGCCACCAATCTCTACCTTTAATTCATCAGCATAATAAGCTGGTCCGGAAAACAGAAAACGTTTAGCTAAACTATCTTCTACAGCAGGGCTTCCGAACTGATGCAAGGAAGCAGCGCCAATTAAAACGCCAGGTGATACATTCTTCACCTGAATAACAAGATTCAGTAAGTAAGAATCTTTTGAAAAACTGTAGGTTCTTTCGATCTCCAGGCCTTGTTCATGTCCCTTCATCACAAAACCCGCTTTGTTATCCCGAAACTCTACACTGGCACTATCGGAGGTATAAAAAGTTGTTGTTGGAACAATGCTTCCCCAGGAGAATCCCAACGGGTACCCCTGAGTGCCATCCAATCGTACTATTTGCATCCCGGGAGAATCGGCTTCATTTACTTCTTTATATTTCTTGAGCACGAAGCTTGTTAAAACACCCCCGTCTTCACTGAAAGTGGCAGTGTATAAATCTGTATCAACAATCATATTACGGGCATTTCTTTCAGGACGTTTCATCGTTTCCGAAGATACCGCCTGAGTACTAGCAGCAGGTGTGGCTGGCTGAACTTCAATTGTGCTCACGTCAACCAGAATTTCCGTATGGCCAAAACCCACGAAAAGAGACTGGTAGCCAATAAGAATTATAAAGGAGAGAATAATTTTAAAAAAAGTTCGGGAAATAACCATTTTTTACCATTCGGAGAAATAACAGCGCTTGTCTGTTGGTTAGGAATCAAAAAAATATGTTCCAATTGAGCATACTTCTCTAATCCTGTCTATAAAATTAAAAATATCGGTTCTTATTGAAATAGTTGTATTTTTGTAGGATGTCAGGCGATGCTAAACAAGAGAACAGGCGGGCACAAGTAAATGAAGGCAAACAGCATACCTGACACCGTTTTGCATTCAAGTAATACTAAATTTTGATAAACCTTTTGAACCACAAGTAATAACGGTGACGTTATTACGACCTTTTTCTTTAGCCTGATAGAGTGCATGATCTGCACTCTCTGTGAGAATTTCTTTGGTGATACCCTGTTCGGGGATAACAGAAGTTACCCCAAGGCTAATGGTGACAAACTCCGATACGGACGATTCCTGGTGAAGGATTTGTAACTTTTCAATAGTGACTCGTGCTCTCTCTGCAATTATGTAAGCTGTTTCGGTATCACTCTCTGAGAGTATGTATATAAATTCTTCTCCACCGTATCTTGCCAGCATATCTGTTGACCGATGAACTATCTTAGCAAGTGTTTTTGCAACGTCCTGAAGACAAGCGTCACCGGCTGGGTGTCCATAACAGTCGTTGTAATGTTTAAAAAAATCGATATCTATCATGATTAGAGACAGAGGTAGTCGATTCCTGCGACAACGTCTCCATTCTCTGCTGAGCATTTCATCATGAAAGCGACGGTTTGCCACACCTGTTAGCCCGTCAAGGCTTGAGATTTTTTGCAATTCATCATTTGCTTTGGCAAGACTTTCATTGATCTTTTCCATTTGTGAGAATTGTTCAGTCACAAGATTGGCAGTAATGGACGCTGCTTCTCTTGAGGCCAGCACTTCTTTGTAGAGTAATTTGTTTTCTTCAAGCAGCTCAAGCCTGCTTTTACGGGTAGATGATTTTTCTGTGAAGCATTTTTTAAGCATTTACAGACTCCAGAGCCAGAGATGCTGCCGCAGCAATGGTCTCTTTATCTGCAATTCCTTCAAATCCTATGAGGATAACGTCAACTTTAGGAATTATTTCAAGTGCCGGTAAACAATGAAGAAGATATTGAAGTCCACCGGAATGGCCATAATCAATGGTTTCGTTATTTTGCAGTTCATTAAACCTGATTGTAACCAGTTCTTCAGGTGCTGAAAATCCTGAAACAGAATCAATCACGATAACACGATCCGATTTTTCAAAGTGACAGAGAAGATCAAGCCCTGCAAGACCTGCATCAATAAGTTCAATGTTTTTAGGGAGGTTGTTTTTACATAAAACATCGTAGACCATCGGGCCGAAACTGTCTTCTGCGCAATATCGGTTTCCGGCACACAGAATAGTCTTCATTGCTCAGGCTCCGAATTGAACCCGGCTGCAAGTAGAACCGGTTTTACTGACAGCATGTACTGAGCAAACCATACAGAGATCAAAGCTACGTACCACATGTCCAACTTCCACAGGGTTTTTGCTATCCTGCACAGGAGTTCCTATTAGCGCCTCTTCAATGGGACCGCGAATATCATTGTTATCTCGTGGCGAGGCATTCCAGGTAGTGGGGGAGATGATTTGATAATGTTCGATGCGCCCATCAGAAATTTGTAACCAGTGTCCAAGAAAACCTCGAGGTGCCTGAACCAGTCCAAACCCCTCTCCGTCAATAAACTCACCGGGGTTCCGGTAAAATGGTGCGTTGAGGTCAATATCGTTAAACCATGCTTCCATAAGTGGTAATAGTCTGGCAGGTCTTGTTAAACGGGCAATCTCACGGACTAAGGCAGAATTCCCGTTTTGTTTGACAAGTTCTTTAAAAAGCGGATTTTCGTTAACTAGTAATTCAGCAAGTGGCCCTGTTTCAACAGCTTGTCCATCATAACGGGGAGCTTTACACCATGAGTATTTTTTTGAATTATCAGGCACAGCCGGTCTGGTTGATGTTTCCATGGGATGCCCACTTTTTCCGGCGTCGAGGTAGTATGAGTAACGAATCTGTTCAGAAACGTCTTGCTGAGAAAAAGGGTGCACTTTATTGTCTGTCAGAACACCGCCACTTACCGCACCTCCTGTTACAATACCCGGTAAACTGTGTTCCGGAACTGCAAGATAGGACTCATGTCCGGTACCAATGGTGTCAAGCTCAAATTCCCGACCGCAGCGTATGAGAAAACCGAGATCACTTTCAGCATGACTCTCTTCTTCAAGCCAGCTATCGAGTTGATCAGGGGTTTGAATTTGCAGCCACTTTTTGATCGAAGATCCCAGAATCTGTTTCTCATACCAGCGTCTAAAACCGCTGAGGATCATTTTACACTGCCGCAAGTCTGCTCCACTGGGACCGGATGTTATCCCTCCGGGAACTATAAAAGAGGAGTGTGGCCACTGTCCTCCCAGGATAGCGATAATCTCAGGGATTTTCTTGCTTGCCTGGATGACTTCGATAACACTTGTTCCGGCGTAGGGTTGATACCTTTTTACAGCTTCTTCGTACAATGATTTTTTTTCGTAGCGTTTATTGGTGAAATCTGCGGAAAACATAAGATTAACATGACGCACATCGTTCTGGAGTTTTTCTGCTCCCAGAACAAGCTGTCTGACAAGGCTTCCATTGTAGGCGACAGGTGATTCGAAAATATTCTCAAGTGCTCTTGCTGCAGCAAGTAAATGACTTGTGCTACAGATACCACAGACTCTTGGCGTAATAACAAGACCATCAAGAGCGGCACGACCAGCCATCATCTTCTCAATTCCTCGGTACATGGTACCGATCATCCATGCATCAGTGACAATTCCATTATCGATTGTCACTTTTACTTCAAGGTCTCCTTCAACCCTGTTCAATGGTATTTGAATGGTTTCAGCCATGGAAAAAAATCCTTAACATTGAAGGTTAAACCCAGTTTTTACGTTTTGTAAGTCGTTCAGGAGCTGCAGCTGCAGCCATACCTTTATACGCAAGGTAATGAGCACGGTTAACACCTGTAGGCAGTTCAAGGGGCACATCAACAATGTTTGGTGTATGAAAAAAACCGTGATCTTTTGGGAAATCCGGATGGGTACAGCCAAAGCAGGGAACACCAGCATTTGTTTTGGAGTTACGCTGATTCCAAAGTACTTTATTACATGGGCCATAAGTGAGTGGACCCCGGCAGCCAAGGTGAAAAAACATGCACCCTCGTCCTCCAAAATCATCTTCCTCTACACGGTATTCATGATATTCGTTTCGGGTACAACCCTGATGCACAAGCATACTGTACCAATCATCCGGACATTGATGTTGATTTAAGGCAGGCATTCCACCTTCACTGATTATGCAGAGAACATCCTTTAAAATTGCAGGATGCACAGGGCAACCGGGAAGATTAATAACTGGTCTGTCACGCCGTGATCTGAATTTTTCTCCAAGCAAGCCACCATATTCACCTTTTATAAACTGAAGGCCACAAGCATCAGTTTCTCCGGAGTTGCCAATACCGCCAAAACTTGCACAGGTCCCAACTGCTATGATTACTGCGGCTTGTTGGGCCAGATCTCTGACTAATGTGGATTTAGGTTCTCCTTTGTAAGTGTCGTATAGTCCGGTTCCATCAGGGCCAGTAGACACAAAACCTTCAACCAGCAGAATATCAAGAGATTGCCTGCCGCTGCGAAGGTCATCAAGCATTTTATCATGTTCTGATGCGGTTCCCGCGCTAAGCGAGGGATGCCATAGCATTTCGAGATTTTGTTCTCGAAATAGCTCCACCATATCAGGTGATTCCATTGCCAGAAAGCTCATGGTATCACCACCACAGGCTCCGCATTGCAGCCAGTAAACTGTTCGCATTATGTCCTCCGTCGCCTGCAGGTATGATTATTTGTCCTTATAATTAAATGCATAAAAAAATTGTATCTCCTTGTGGTTTATAAAGTCAAGACAGGAATTTACTGATAGTATTTATTAGGTGTCTCGATTTTTACCATTTCTATGGTAGGGTATTATGAAATTTCAGTAGAAAACGTTACCTGATTACCACTGAAGCTCAGCTACCAACTTA
>JAOZLM010000204.1 GCA_029934815.1 Desulfocapsa sp.
TCCTCGAATATGAAGTTTTTTACTTAACCATCCAAAATTTAGGTTTTTATTAGTTTATCAAAAATGGTACTGTATAAACGTTTTACTGGAGAAAGTCACTCCTCCCCCAAATAAGTGAGGTGATCGAAGTGGAAGATTTTGCCAAAAGTCTGGCCTTCGAGGTCAAGAAGGATATTGCTGAACGTTATTTTGGTTTTCGAAAAATCATCCAGGAAGATTCCAGCGATTACCAGCTGGAAGTCATAGCCTCTGCTCTCTCCCTTGAAACCGAAATAGGTTTCGACCTGCTCCGCATCTATGCGCTCCTCCAGGAAGATACTCTTATTCAGCGTTTTTATGAACTCACCAGACTTGGCGAAGTGCTCTTTTTTGATTCTTATGTGACGAGTTCTCCCACCATCCGTAAGCGACTCTTTGAAAAACAAAAAGTCCGGGGATTTTTCAGAAAATCCCGCTTCAAAAACATGTTTTTTGACCAGTACGACATACTCCTGACACACGTGGAAGACTATCGGGCACGTCTTGCCTCTCTTATTGAAGAGCATGATGTGATTGAAGAAGAGATAAAACTCTTTTACCAAAAAAATGATATCAGCGGTATTATGCTGTTTCTTCGAGGCCTTGATGGTGAAACATCGACATCAGGTACCATGGCTGGAGGAATTAACGCCAGCAGTGACATCAGCATGGAAAATAAAATGCGTCTGCATCCACCGGAATCTGCTGAAAAAGCATTACCCTTGCTTCCTGCTATCCCCACATCATCATCGATTCGAAATGAGCTCACCTCTCTGCTTGAAGAAGCTATTGCACTCCAGCCGGAACTGGACCTAAACAAGCTTTGACAGAAAGAATCGTGATGCATATTGTGAACCCATTATGCGGAGGCCAGCTTGCCAAACTTTTTCCACTCACCCGCTAGTCCAGGAACAGATTAAACGCCTGAGCGCTTTATAAAAAAGGGAAAACGTAATTCTATTTGCTTTTTAGAGAGTGTGGAGAATATACTTAATTTATAACGAATATATTGAGGAATAAACCATATACCGACAGCAGCAAATATGAATAATACTGTCATAATATCCCACCCGGACAGGAGTACGGCCAGGTCGTTAGGTGAGCAAGTGGCTCAAATCTCAGAGACACTGGTTATTCTGGAAAGCAATTCCTGGAAAGATATGGAATTACTTTCCAGTGAATATGGTTGTACGCTGCTGCTTATTGATACAAGTCTTTGCCCACAGAATTTTACGTTTGACATGCTTCCCCATGACACAGCAATCCTGCTTCTCCATGACAATGAACAAGCAGAGAAATATCTGAAGAATAGCAGTATCCTCAACAGAAACGCTACTATTCTCCCTTCCTCTTTAACTCCTTCCCTTTTTCAGCATCACATACAACTGCTTTTAAAACAGCGTATCACGAGTCGTGAATTATTGCGGGCAAGGAGCAAAATCAGTGAACTGACAGATATACTACTCAACAGCAATCAGGCACTGCATACCCAGCAGCGTTACATGGATATTCTTGCTGAGCGGGACGGGCTCACAGGACTTTACAATCGTAAACATCTTTCCACTGTTCTGCGGCAGGAATTTATGCGGTCCAAACGTTATGAAACAGATTTATCCCTGCTGCTACTTGATATCGACCATTTCAGGGATACCAACCTGGTTCAGGGACACCTTTTTGGAGATTTTGTGCTAAACGAGATTGCATCAAGGATTACATCCAATACCCGTGATTCAGATATCTGCTTTCGATTTGGTAGCGGGAATTTTGCTGTTATTCTTCCGCAGACACAGCTCAGGCCTGCTAAAAAAGTTGCAGAAAAACTCAATCATTGCTGCTCCAGCACAGATTTTGACAACGGCAAAAGCAACCAAAAAGTAACCATTTCCATTGGCATTGCGTCCCTTGGCAATTCTGCACCAAAGTCACCGGAACAATTTATCCACATGGCAGACCGCGCCATGTATCAGGCGAAATCAAATGGAAGGGACAGGTATCAGCAATACCTGGAAACGGGGTAAATTAACACAACAATATTACAGACCTTATTGACATTTCAGACTAGAGAAAAAGTAGAAAAGTGTAGCAGAAAAGCAATTTGCTTTGTAAATCACATACTATGTCACTAAAACAACACACATCAATTTATGAGCAAATAGACTCACTACCGTCATTGCCAGCAACGGTCTCAAGGGTTCTGTCTGTAACCTCAGATCCGGAAAGTTGCGGAGATGATCTTGTTAACGCCATCCTTCCGGATCAGGCTATGTGTGCAGCAATCCTTAAGATTGCTAACTCCGCATTTTTCGGTATCCCCAGAGAAGTCGCCACCATGGATAAGGCAGTGAATGTTCTTGGTTTTAACGAGGTTCACAATATTGTTCTTGGAAAAGCGGTGTTCAACTCTTTCCGAAAAATACCTGCATCGAGTAAACGCACGGTGGACGCTTTCTGGCAACACTCCTTCTATTGCGCATTAGCCGCCAAGGTAATCGCCGAAGATCTGAAGTGTCCACCCAGTGAACTTTTTATTGCCGGCCTGATCCATGATATCGGTAAACTCGCTATTTTCCTGACAAGCCCTGATGAATATCTGTTTATCCTGGATCAGGAGTGTCTGGCCTGCTATGTCAATTCCCACGAAGAAGAACAGAAGCGACTTGGTTCAAACCACTCTCTGGTAGGTTTGCGTCTTCTTACCCGCTGGATGTTTCCGATGCAGCTACTCACCATGGTAGGGCATCATCATCAACCGGAAAAATGTGTCAACTATGCACTCTACACAACGATCATTCAGATAAGTGATCTGCTCAGCATTCTGGTCGCTAATGAAGAAGAACAAACGACTGATATCTATCCACAGTTTACAACCCTGCTCCCCCGTGGAAAAGCCTTATGGGAACAGCTAAATCTGAATATTAATGAAGATAAACTTCAGCAGTGGCGGCAGGAACTCCTGGCCAGTATTGAAAAAGACGGCGCAATTCTAAATATCTTCACATCCTGAAAAGCAAATGAAAGTTACCTCCATACCCAAAACTATTCGATCAACCAAACGACTGGCTGATATCATTAAAGTTCTGTCACGCTTTGGTTTTAAAGAGATTATTGTGGATCTTGGACTGGACCGTTTTGGCTCGAAAAAAAGTGATCTGCCAGACAGTGATGAAGCCAATCTTGATTCATCACGCCCCATGCGTATGCGCCGGGTGCTTGAAGAACTTGGCCCGACCTATATCAAATTGGGCCAGATTCTTGCTACTCGTCCTGATCTGATTCCAACAGAATGGTGTGAGGAGTTCAGATATTTGCAGGATAAGGTTGCGCCTGTCGAATTTGAAAAAATTCATGACGTTCTTGCTGCTGAATTTCCCGGACGCCTGGATAAGCTCTTTAAGACAATTGAAGAAGAGCCCCTTGCCGCTGCATCCATGGCCCAGGTACACAGAGCAACACTTGTAAACAATGACAACGTTGTTTTAAAGGTACTTCGCCCCGGAACCCGGCAACTTGTTGAAGAAGATATGGCTTTGCTTGAATGGCTGGCCCAGTTTGTTGAATCCTATTTTTCAAACCTTGGTTACAGTCCGGTGGCTGTTGCGACTGAATTTTCCCGGGAACTGACCAAGGAGATGAACTTTCTCCAGGAAGCCCTTGCCACAAACAGGTTGCGTCGCTATTTCGATGACGATCCTGATATCAGTTTTCCAAAGGTCTACAAAGAGACCTCCACCCGAAGTGTACTGACGCTGGAAGAGATCAAAGGGCGGCCTCTCTCATCCGTTGACCCGGAGTCCCTGACTCCTGCTGAACGCACCAAAATCGTTGCCAATGGCACTAATGCTGTTTTCAAACAGTGTCTGCGCTATGGTTTTTTCCATGCTGACCCGCATCCGGGAAATATCTTCCTGCTCCCTGAACAGAAACTCTGTTTTATTGATTGCGGCATGACCGGACATCTGGATAAAAAGACAGCTGAACAACTCATTGATCTCATTGCAGCAGTTATTCAAAGTGATAACGACAAATTATGTCGGGTTATTATTGAGCTTACTGACGTCGATCCCGCCATTACTGACCGACGTGATTTTCGCATGGATCTCAGTATGATGACATCTTCTTTTCAGGAGGCAGATCTAAAACAGCTGGATATCACAAAATTACTCTCAGATTTTTTTGCAATGCTCCAGCGCTATCACATTATCTGCCCAAGTGATCTTATCCTGCTTACCAAAGCCCTCACCACCATTGAGGGCGTTGCCGAGCAATTTGATCCAGGCTTTAATGTGCTTGCCCATGTTGAACCGCAGATTAGAGAAGTTGTGAGTAAACGCTACGGTTTTTCTGCCATTCGGCACCGCATGCAGAACAGTATGAATGATTTTTTGGAATTACTGGAAAGCCTGCCGTCCGATACGCGCAGAATTATTGATCAGGTGCGCCATAATCGACTGACCCTGAACCTTGAGATGAAACGTATTGAGCACTTGGCCGACAAGGTGGATTCATCAAGCAGACTCATGGGCATATCCATGATTATCTCCGCTTTGATCGTCGGTTCATCAATACTAATCCTTGCTGATTCTCTTTCAAAAAAACAGGGATTTCTTGGAATACTCGGACTGATCGGCCTGCTGGCCGCAGGAATATATTCAGCCGGTTTTGTGGTCTCTTTTCTGATCCCGAAGAAAAAAAAGGAGTAACACGGCCGACATTACACCTGTGTGTTTGATGTTGTTTGTTCAATCCCTTACATGATTACCACCAAAGCTCAGGTGAATTATGATGGA
>JAOZLM010000205.1 GCA_029934815.1 Desulfocapsa sp.
ACATGAGTGAAGATGAATACCATGAACTTTTCCTCCAGGAAGAGTCACCACATAAGCATCCTTAAATAAACAGACGATGAATAAAGATATCTTATACGACCTTCGCAGTTTTATTGACCTGCTGCGTCGGGAAAAGCAGTTACTGGTAATTGACGAAGAGGTTGATCCCAACCTTGAAATCGCAGAAATTCATCGTCGGGTTATTGCCCAGCAAGGCCCTGCTCTGCTCTTTACAAATGTAAAAGGCAGTAGCTTTCCAGTTGTTACTAATCTTTTTGGTACTAATGGAAGGCTTGAACTCGCCTTTGGCAAACGTCCACAGAATTTTGTGCAGGATCTGGTGAATCTCACCGAATCGATTATGCCGCTCAAGGCAAAAAAACTCTGGGACAATCGTCAGCTTTTTCTGGATGGCATGAAGATAGGCTTGAAAGAAAAAAAATCGGGTCCCATTCTCGAAAACTGCCAGATGCCTCCGAAACTGAGCAGTCTGCCCATGCTCACATCATGGCACAGTGATGGCGGTGCTTTTGTGACCCTGCCGCTTGTGTACACAGAACATCCTGAAGGAAAAGGACATAATCTCGGGATGTATCGTATTCAGCGTTTTGATGATACCACCACCGGTATTCACTGGCAGATTCATAAGGGAGGTGGCTACCATTACCACGCTGCTGAAAAGCTTAATCAATCGCTGCCCATGACTCTCTATATCGGTGGGCCACCAGCTCTTATGCTCTCAGCGATTGCACCACTTCCTGAAGATATTCCTGAACTCATGCTCACCTCCCTTTTAATTGGGAAAAAGCTGGATATGTGCCCGGATCCCAAAGGTGGTCATCGTTTAGTGGCTGGAGCTGAATTTGCGGTTCGTGGTGAAGTGCCACCGCATATCAGACGCCCTGAAGGCCCTTTTGGTGATCATTACGGCTACAACTCTTTACAGCATGATTATCCTGTTTTCCAGGCATCGCATCTCTATCACCGAAAAAATGCAATCTATCCGGCCACCATTGTCGGGCGACCAAAGCAGGAAGATTATTTTATTGGAGACTTTTTACAGGATCTACTCTCCCCACTCTTCCCGCTTGTTATGAAAGGAGTGCGAGAGTTAAAAACATTTGGCGAAACCGGATTTCACTGTCTGGCTGCTGCTCGTGTTGCTGACAGGTATCCAAGAGAAGCATTTGCCTGTGGCTTACGTGTTCTTGGTGAAGGGCAGCTCTCTCTCACCAAGTTTTTAATTCTTACTGATGGTGACATCGATATTACCGATTTTCCCAAACTGTGGACTCATGTCCTTGAACGCATCAACTGGGAACGGGATCTGTTTGTCTTTGCCAATGTGTCACAGGATACTCTTGATTATACCGGGCCTTCTGTAAATAAGGGTTCCAAGGCAATGATGATGGGACTGGGCAAAGAAAAGGTCAGAGAACTGCCCACTGACTATTCAGGAAATCTGCCGCCGCACTGTCGAAAACTAAAAGCGTATCTGCCTGGTACTCTAATCATTGAAGCAACAGACTATGAATCCATGCCAGAACTGGCAGCTGAGATCGCGAAAGACAAAGAGTTGCAACAGTGGCCCTGTATTCTCCTGGTGGACAACCTTGAAGGTGCAACCTGCTCAACGCAGGAATTCCTCTGGACTTTCTTCACCCGCTTTGAACCAGCTGCCGATATCTATGGAGCAAGCACAAATGTGCAACGTTTCCATGTAGGACTCACGCCACCCATCGTTTTTGATTGCCGGATGAAACCCTGGTACACTGATATTCTGGAAGTGGATGATGCCACCAGAAAACTTGTTGATTCCCGAATTACTAAAATTCTTCCTAACTCGCTTCGATAAAACTTATGGAAAAGCCTGTCCGTTTACAAAAATTTCTTGCCCATGCAGGAGTTGCATCAAGACGAAAATGCGAAAAGATCATCGAGGAACGCCGGGTACAGGTTGATGGAAAAACTGTTTCAGCAATGGGAGTTAAAGTTACCCCCGGGAAAGAACGGGTAACTGTTGATGGAAAAGAAATTGGTGGCGCTGAAGAACATGTATATATCCTTCTCAACAAACCCAAAGGATACGTTACAACTGTTGCGGATCCTCAAGGGCGCCCGATTGTCACATCTTTCCTGCAAAACGTTAAAGAACGGGTTTTTCCCGTTGGCAGACTCGACCTTGATACTGAAGGTGCTCTGTTGCTCACCAATGACGGAGAACTGACACAGGCCATCCTCCACCCCAGTAATGAGGTTTATAAAACCTATGAAGCTCTGGTAAAAGGCCATCCTAAATCTACTGATTTACGATCACTTGAAATGGGAGTCATGGTAGAAGAGCAAAAAACAGCACCTGCAAAAGTACTTCTCGTTAAAAAAACACAACAAAATGCCATTGTTCAGATAACAATCCATGAGGGTCGAAAACGGCAGGTAAAAAAGATGTTTCAGGCAATCGGTCATCCCGTCCTCTCCCTTAAACGCTTGGCTTACGGCAATTTAGGTCTGGGTAATTTACGGCTGGGAAAATACAGATTCCTGACAAAAAATGATATTAATTTAATATTTTCAAATAAAATCCTTTACAAACAAAAAGATAGCTGATTAAATTTGATCAGTTATTTATTAAAATCATGGAAACGTGTGACAAAGTGTGGAGTTTTTCCACTTGGCGTTACACTTTAACTATTTTTTATTCTGAACAGCACGCATAGTGTATGCTGATCACTTAGAAAGTACAGGAGTTGGGCATGAACAAATCTGAGTTAATCGAAACTCTGTCACAAGACATTGACCTGCCGCACAAAGAAGCTGCTGCGATCACAAACACTATTATCGAAACAATGACCGAAGCTCTGGCCGATGGCGACTCTATTGAGATTAGAGGTTTTGGAAGTTTTGTTATTAAGAACTACGGCTCCTATGAAGGACGTAATCCAAAGACCGGTGAGAAAATCAAGGTAAGACCCAAAAAACTGCCTTTTTTCAAAGTAGGGAAAGATCTTCGTGAGCAGGTAAATCAGAACAAGTAGTTCGATTTATCCCTGCACAATCCCACCCACCAGGTCATATATTTGCGCCTCGGTGATTTGTACCTGTACAATATCACCGGGGTTAGCATTTCCATCATTTATCAGTACGCACCCGTCTATATCGGGAGCCTGATAGACTGATCTTCCTTCTAGCAGAAGGTCTGTCTCACGGCTCAACCCCTCTACTAGTACCGGAATTGTCTGCCCAACGTATTTTTGCAGACTCTCTTCTGAGATATTCGCCTGTAGTGTAAGTATCCGGTTTCGTCTCTCTTCTTTTATTTCCTCTGTACACTGCTGTTCGTAGAACTCTGAAAGTGCACCTTCTTCATTTGTGTAGGAAAATACCCCGACATGATCGATCCGATACTCTTGTAAAAATTGCTCGAGCTTGCAAATATCTTCTTCGGTTTCTCCAGGAAAACCGACCATCATCGTCGTGCGAAGGGCAATATCCGGAACTGCTCCTCGCACATTTTCGATAAATCCACAAAGATCTTTATATCCATACCTGCGATGCATTCGTTTCAAAACGGAATCTGACACATGCTGGAAGGGGATATCCATATAAGGGAGAATTCGCTTTTCCGACTTCATGAGCGATAGTAGCTCAGCATTCACTCCCGAGGGATAGAGATACATTAAGCGTATCCATGGGATAGTAGTATGTTGAAGAATAGCAGAAAGCAGATTGAGTAAATTCGTGTCTTTGTCCAGATCGTTTCCGTAAGCTGTCAGATCCTGCGCTATCAAAGACAGTTCCTTAAGGCCTCTACTTTCAAGCCTTTTCAGTTCCAGCACAATATCGTTAATTTCACGGGATCGCAAATCACCACGAATGGATGGAATCATGCAGTACGTACAACGGTTATTACAACCTTCGGTAATTTTAACAGAACTCCTGAATGCAGGTGTCGAGAGTGTTCGGGCAAAAGTCGCATCCATCAAAAAGCGATCTGGCAGAAAGATCTTCAGCTTCTGCTTTCCCTGTACCAATTCGTTGAGTAGTCGTACAATATCTGCCACCCCTTCTGTTCCTACAAAAAGATCAACCTCCAGCAATTCTTCCTGCAAATCTTTTTTATAACGCTGCACAAGACAACCGGTGACTACCAGGAACTTAGAGCTATTCCCTGATTTGTAACTGGCCATTTCAAGAATGACTTCAACAGCCTCTTCCACTGCTGGTTGAATAAAACCACAAGTATTGACCAGAAGAACAGATGCTTTTGCAGGATCTTCTTCCATAGCCCAGCCACCTTCCTGCAGCAGACCGAGCATAACTTCCGAATCAACCAGATTTTTGGCACAGCCTAAACTTACCAGATGAAATGTTGGCATAATTGTCTATCCTCTCAATTTCCAAAGCTGGTGATATTCTCAATAAGCAGTTTAATTATTTCCCTGCTTTGTTTCTTAAATTTTTTATCAGCAAAACCTGGTCGCCACTCCTTTTGCCAAAGCTCATCTGAGATCAAAAACAAACCTGCAAAATCAATCTCCCGAAAGGCGGCCACAGCGCAGAGTGCAGAATACTCCATATCCACGCCACAGACATTGTATTTTTCTGCAAGTTGTTCAAACATACGTCGTGATTCACGGTACACAGCATCTGTTGTCCACATTGGATTTGCACCTGATAGATCAAAGGTGGATTGAACTTTTCCACTCAGGCACGCAGAAGGCGCACACACTACCTTATCAGTATAGTACCGAGATGTTCCCTCACCGGAATGAGCATCACCGCCCAGAAGTAAATCTCCAA
>JAOZLM010000206.1:0-1910 GCA_029934815.1 Desulfocapsa sp.
GGGTCAGAGTAAAATTAAATGCTCCTATAAGCATACCACCTCTCGTCTCTGTCATTAATTCACTTCTTTTTCTCGACCCCATTTTCCCAACCCTAGACGCAATTAATATGCAATCATTATTTTTTAACTTGTTGGTCACGCGCCACATCATAATTGTCGATCCAGAGCAACTTTCCTTCTGTATACGGAGACGCCCATGAAAAACCAGTTACCCGATGGCCCTGTGCTTCAATTAACATCCCGTTAGCACCTTTTGCTGCCGCTTCTTTTACAGCAGAGTTTGCGGTTTCACCTGTGCCACCATACCATTCGCTCTGAGAAACAAAGTCACCAATCACTGAATATTTGATATTTTCAGGGATGGTCTTTTCAAAAACCAATACTTCTCCACTGAATGAAGGGCGTGCTTGATCAGGAGCCACATTGTATCTGGTTGAAGAACAGCTACAAACCAGCACTGCAAGAGCCACACACAATATGGACTTAATCATCATGTTCTTTCTTTTTGCTTTTACCATTTTAAAATCTCCTTAAAATTTACTTTTTACTTTAGCATTAGTTGAGATGGACATTCGGCTGGGAAACAACAGTTAAGGGGACATATTTAATTCCTGCTATTGGATCCCGATTGCTGTTTTTTGAGGTTTCGAGATGTGACTCTTTCTAAACAATCCAGAAAATATTCAGGCCCAAGGGGCCGATCACTTCGCTCGTGCCGATGTATAGTAAGGGGGGCGCCGATTGTAGGACATGGTATAAATACTTAATGTCATTCAGTTACTCTAGCTCAGGCGTAAATGCTTGTCACCTAGCCAAACGGATAGGTTTTGCATTTTTCCCCTTTTTTATAAAAAAATCAGTTTATGTTTAACGGCCAGGGCTACGGCATGAGTACGACTGTGGACACTAAATTTTCTCAGGATATTTTGCATGTGGAATTTCACAGTGCTTTCACTGATGTTGAGCAGTACAGAAACATCCCAATTGCTTTTGCCGAACACTACTTCCTGCAATATCTGTTTTTCCCGTTTTGTCAGACCAGGGGACGTTTGTGGTTTCGTCTGCAGAGCAACAAGGGCATCATGAAAATATGGTGCGACTTTGTCAATTAACCAGAAGTTCCGTGCATTCTTCGGAACCCTTTGCCCTGCCAGCGAAAAAATTGACCATCGGTTGTCCCTTATGGTGACACTTGTATACCCCTGGAAAAGCTTGAAGGATCCTTCCTTGATCTCAAGAAATGACTTTGACGGAGGAATCTGACGATAGACATCTCCCCAATAATAAACATCCCGGCCTGTCATGCAGATTTGCCCCACCGGATCCTGCAGTACCATTTTTTCTTTCTTATAGATCTGGACCCACTCAGCAGGATAGCTGATATTAAAATCAACTACGGGAGCCGGTGCGAAATCCCCGTTACTGCCAAATACTGGGACTGCCCAATACAACTTGTCAGCGCCAATAAGCTGTCCAAACTTCTTGGTTGCATCACGAATCTTTTCCAGTGATTTTCCTTCGACACAATCCACTACGATATCAAGCAGGCTATTTAATTCGTGCTGCGTAACTAATCCAGATCTAGGCATGTTGTCTCTGATTCATAAAAAACTAAATATCTTCCAATTATTTCAGTATCCTTCATACTGCCAGTCATAAATCCGTCACTACTGTTAAAGTTTCCCCAATTTAAAAGGGAGGAGGGGATGGCTTTAATTGTCGTTTCGGACTCTCCCTGCTTGCCCCAATACAATCCAACAAAGGGATGAACATGTGGACGGATTCATTTGTAAACGTTAGTTGTCTTCTTTGGAAAGCTACAACAGAAAGGCACTGTACTGTCTCTTATATGTTTTGTAGTCTGTAACTATTCATATTTTTAGGAAAAATATGAAAATAGGATGTTTTTT
>JAOZLM010000206.1:2010-4794 GCA_029934815.1 Desulfocapsa sp.
TTTTTTCGGTTTCAAATGTCTTCCAGGCAGTGCCTCAAGCTCCTGCTTAAAACACCTTCCCATAATGTTCCACTGCGCTGGTACTCAAAATTAAAATATTGAACATACCTGCGTCCCAGTGACTGCATTAATCGACTTACTGGGTATGGGTGGTAAAAGAACACACTCATAAATTTACAGAATTATGGATTGTCCAAGTCGTTGGTGCTGTCTTGTGATAATTTGAATAATTTCTGATATAATATTACGTTGTAAGGGCTGTTGATTTAAATCTACTGAAAACAATTGCAAACAGGATGTAGCATTAGTAATAGCAACTAAAAAACAACTGGATAATTGGGAACTACTTGGCGATGGCGAAGGTGTTCACTGGCCTGATGTCGATGAAGATCTCGGCGTTGCTGGTTTGTTAGCAGGTACGCATTAAATCCTGCATGCTTTTATGTCCGTGTGATAACTGTAAATATAAGGGGCCCAGGGTTTGTGGCTGGAACCCTTTTTACTTTGCTTTTGATTTGTTTCTTACATCTCCTGCACTGCTAATCAAGATACATTTTGTGTTTGATGTATGCTAAGTAGCCGTTGAGCTGTTTTTTCTGAAACACCTGATGACTCGGCAAACTCAGGCCAGCGAAGGACTGCCTCTTCCACTTCAGCAAAGATTTCTTTTGCTCTTCTGTTGTTGATATCATGCTGCCTGGCGAGTTGAATACACTGTTCTCTGGTGGGGGAGGCACCTTCACCGTTTATGGTGGTGCTGTGTTCGCCACCCGGGCCAACGCTAAAGGTCAGATCATACGCTGGTGCTAATGCCCACTTTCCGCTTGTATCGTCAAGGATAAAAGAAAAATTCTTGGCATGATCATCACGATTATGGGCCAGTATATTGAAGATCATAATTCTGTAGAGTTGTTCCAGGTCTATATAATTTTGGGTAAGCAGGCTTGTAGCTTTAAATAGATCCCGGTAATCACAGGATGGAATACGAAAATTGGCCTGGATGAGACCTGCAAAGCTGTGGATATGGTAACGTCTGTTATTTACACCACGATCAAAGCGTTTTGTACCAAAAAAACTATCCCCTTTGTTGCTCGTAAAGAGCTGTGTTTGTAGCATCCTGATTCCTGCTGCCCGGGCCATTTGAGAATAGGCATGTTCGATTTTGCCTTCATCAGTGCTATCAGTTTTGGCATAGAATTTTACCAGCCAGTGTTCAAAGCCCTTGGGTAGATTTTTTTCTCCTGAGACCATTTCATTGGTATTGGGATGTAACCCCACCAGAATTTTAGGGCGTGCGCCACCGGGGCTGCCACCTGCACGCATCAGTTCAGGAAGGATATCTGAGGATTTTCCTGCAAATACCTCCCTTGCCTCGTCGGCCAGTTTATGTAGATTTATGTGGTTGCTGTTTTCTGCCTGCTTCATCGTGGGAGGGTGAAAGGTGAGGGCTCCCATGGTGCTTTTACCGAGGTACAGGAGACGATCCAACACCGATACTGTAGCCGGGTCAATGTCCTGGCTGCGAAATGCCCTGTCCATAAGGAGCAGTCCCCAGCCATCAGGCAGACAGTCATCAAAAACTCCAAAGAGTGGTCCAAAACGAAGATCCTGATGTTTTATGAGACCTGCTTGCAGGGGAAGGGTGAAGGGAGAGAGCTCGAGATTATTTGCCAACCATTCTGAATCGTATTCAAAATAGAGATTGTGATCCTTTTCGGCAAGCATGCCCACTGCGAAGGATTCTTTTGGGTTTTTGCTGAAATGAACTTCTATTTCTTTGTAGGCAGTCGTCATAATCGTATTTACACTCTGCCACGTTTAGGGATTTTTTTTGTAACACCTGTCTTTAATTCGGCTAAGGTTTCTGCCTCCGATGCTTCGAGTAGAGAGCTGAATTCCTGTAACCTGCCAAGGGCGTGGGTGAGCCGGAGCAGGTTTTTTAGCGAAATTTCACCTTCGTTTTCAAATCGTTTCAGAGAAGATTCACTTACTCCTGCCCGGTGGGCAAGGGTGGTGCGTTTATAACCGACAATAAGCCGGAGTGCTTTGAGCCTGCGGGCTAATAGCAACTGGGTTTCTACGGGTGTGAGAAGATTTGCTAACATAATTACACTATAGCAAAGCATGGAGATATGGTCAATATATTGTCTTTAATAGCCAAAGTTGGCACGTTGTGGACAATATTTGAGCTGTTAACTGCTCATCGCAGCAGGCTCTTAAGGTCTGGTCTCCACAATCAGGCTATCCTCCAGAATTTCAGTTCGCATGCACTGATGCTGTAATCATCGTCGAGTTACTTGATGGAAGAACAATATCGGCTCCTCTTGCTTGACAAATAAGATATAATTTATAGTATATGAGCATGTGCTCATATATTGCAAAAAAGTTGGGGGAATATGAATAAAGACCAATGTACGTGCCGTATAATTCACAAAGAACAGGTAGAGGCAGCTCGGAAAACAGCTTTGAGAGGTAGTGAGATTGAAATGCTGTCTCAGACCTTCAAGGCATTGGGGGATCCCAGCAGGTTGCGAATATTAACGGCACTGGGAAAACATGAGATGTGTGTTTGTGATCTGGCCGCCTTACTTACCATTAGTGAATCAGCCGTAAGCCACCAGTTGAGACTGCTGAGAACAATAAAACTTGTAAAAAACAGGCGTGAGGGGGCAGTCCTGTACTACTCTCTCGACGATACTCATGTGAACGATCTGATTGCAATAGCGTTAGAACATATAAGGGAATAATGGAAATTTCACAAAAAATAGTTTTTGCAACATGGGA
>JAOZLM010000026.1 GCA_029934815.1 Desulfocapsa sp.
GCCAGCCAGCCGCCAGCACTCACCAGATTTTTATCATACTCATTCAAAGAAAAGGAACATTCGAAATCATCCTGGCCACTTTCTGTGGAAACCGCTTTAAGTTTTCCTGATTCAATATCTACTTCTATTTCAAGATTTCCGCTCATTTCGAAAAGTGAAGCAATATCATCAGCCGATAATTCCATGGCTAAAATTCCGCAGTTGAACATGTTTTGCCTGAAAATTCTGGCAAAGCTCTCTGCAATAACAACATTAATGTCATTCACCTCAAAAGCCCATACGGCATGCTCACGAGAGGAACCACAGCCAAAATTAGCTTTGGTGATTACAACTTTCGCCTTTTGCATGGCAGCACTGTGAGAGTCGAAGGGTTTACCGTCGACAAGTAAATCCTCAAGCAGGTGCGGCTGTAAGGCTATCTTTGTTATTTCAGTGAGATACTTCGCAGGGATTATCTCGTCAGTATTTATATCGTTTCTGTCCAGCAATACGGCTGGTCCGCCAAATGATTTCATATATTGTAACCTCTTTCTCTATTGCAGGTATTTTCTTGGATCGGTAATTGTGCCACTTATGGCAGCAGCAGCAGCAGATGCAGGGCTCATAAGGTGAACCATTCCGCCTTTACCCATCCTGCCATTGAAGTTTCTATTTGTGGTTGAGGCGCATACCTCATCTTCTGCAAGAACTCCGGAGCTCATACCAAGACAAGCGCCACACGTTGGATTTAAAACGCAGAATCCACAATCCATAAAGATTTTGATAATACCTTCTTCAAGAGCCTGGGAGTAGATGGATGGAGTCGCAGGTGTAACAATGCCACGTACACCTGTTGCCAGTTTTTTCCCTTTTAAAATAGAAGCTGCTTCGCGAAGATCCTCAATTCGGCCATTGGTGCACGATCCGATATAGACCTGATCAATAGCTTCGCCTTCCATATCCTTAATATCTTTAACCTGGTCAGGTTTATAGCCATAGGTGGTTTGCGGGACAAGAGCTGAAACATCGAAGTTAATAACTTCGGCGTACTCTGCATCTGCATCTGAATGCCAGCGGCCAAATTCTGCAATTGCCTCATCAATGGTGACGTACTGATCTTTAATAAATGGCCAGAGATACTCGGCAGTAACACGATCAGGATAGCAAACACCTGATGTAGCTCCCGCTTCAACTGCCATATTGCATAATGTCATACGAGCAGCCATATTCATCTTTTCAACAAGAGAACCAGTGAATTCGATCACCCTGTCAGTGGCACCATTTACGGTAAGCTTTTTGATGATGGCAAGGATGGCATCTTTTGCAGAGACTCCTTTTTGGAATTCACCGGTCAGTTCCACTTTCATGGAAACAGGTTTTCTAAAAGTACAAACGCCTTTTAAGATCCCCACCTCAAGGTCTGTGGTACCAACTCCTGCTGCAAATGCACCAAAAGCACCATGCGTACAGGTGTGTGAATCTCCCATGATTACAGTATAGCCTGGACGGATAAAGCCTTTCTCTGGAAACAGTGCATGGCAGACGCCATTTTCACCAACATCAAAAAAGTCTGTAATGTTCTGTCGTTTGGCCCATTCCCGCATGATCTTGCCCTGCATTGCGGTCTTAGAATCTTTCGCAGGCGTGACATGATCAATGACAGCTTTAATTTTTGTTGGATCAAAAACTCTGTCCATCCCTTTTTCCATAAGATCCATAATGGCGATGGGGGTGGTTATTTCGTGACATAAAACCACATCGAGATCGAGCACCATATTTTCAGGTGTTGGGCTATCTCGTAAATGGGCTTCAAATATTTTTTCAGCTATGGTTTTTCCCATGGGTAGACTCCTAATAATAAAACGATTACTTTACTGGCGGTTCCTTTGTTTTTGGCAAGAAAGTCTGACATATTACTAGAAAAATGATACAGTTGCCATGGATAAGTTATAAAATTTCAGCAACTATTGTCCTTTCAGGGGCATAAAATTACAATTCCTGTGAATATTTTTATCGTTACCTTTAATTGTTGTTATGGAGATTCGTCGAATGCACATTAGTTATAAATCCATTTTTACTCTCTGCTTTTTGCTATTCAGCCCATCTCTACTTCTGGCCGCTCATGGTATTTCAATTGACGGTACGCTCAAATATCCCGCCGATTTCACGCATTTTGATTATGTGTCTGAGAAGGCAGAGAAGGGTGGAAAACTTCTGCTCCATGATAATGGAAGCTTTGACAAGATGAATCCCTACACCCTGAAAGGAACGCCTCCTTTTGGGCTTGATATGTTTGTTTTTGAGTCCCTTACCGTGGGGAGCCTTGATGAACCCTTTGCCGGGTATGGACTAATAGCAGAAGATATTGAGCTTGCAGAAGATAAAATGTCTGTAACATTTACCATCAATTCCAAAGCCAGGTTTTCTGATGGCAGTTCTGTGACTCCTGAAGATGTCGCCTTTTCTCTGGAAACCTTAAAAAGTGATAAAGTTCATCCATTCTACCCTTATTATTATCAGGATATTAAAGAAGCAGTAATTCTTGATACAAGGCGGGTGCAGTTTCTTTTTGCAAAACCTAACAGGGAATTGCATATGATAGCCGGACAGATTCCTGTTTTTTCAAAAGCGTTCTATCAGAACCACTCCTTCACAGGAGATGATAAGGGAAATCACCTGACCCCTCCAATCGGTAGTGGACCATATATTGTCACTGACGTTAATCAGGGAAGATCAATCACCTATGCCAGGAATCCTGATTATTGGGCTGTTGACCATCCTGCACGAAAGGGGATGTATAATTTCGAAACCATTGTGGTTAATTATTACAAAGATCAGATTGTAGCAGTGGAGGCATTTAAGGCAGGCGAATTTGATTTTATGATGGTTAATATTGCCAAGCAGTGGGTCAGGGATATGACTGGCAAAGGTTTTGCTGATGGAACGCTGTTGAAAAAACGTTTTCCTCATAAAAATAATGCAGGAATGCAGGGCTTTTTGATGAATACACGGCGTGAATTATTTGAAGATGTGCGTGTTCGTAAGGCCTTGGGACTGGCATTTGATTTTGAGTGGACTAACAAATCACTCTTCTATAACCAGTACATGAGAAGCAGTTCTTTTTTCAGTAATTCCCACCTTGCAGCAACTGGCTTACCCGATGGCTTAGAATTGTCATACCTTGAACCTTTTCGGAAGAGTTTGCCCGCTGATGTTTTTACTACTCCGTTAAAAGCACCTGATTCTAAAGGAAAAGGCGGTATGCGTAAAAACTTACGGCAGGCAAAAAAACTACTGGCTGATGCCGGCTGGACAATTCAAAATGGTATTTTAAAAAATGATATGGGCAAGCCTTTTAGTTTTGAAATTCTGCTCGTCTCACCCACTTTTGAAAGAGTTATGGCACCCTATGTCGCGAACCTTAAAAAACTTGGTATTACTGTAGATTACCGAACCATTGATCCAGCATTATATACAGATAGGGTACAGAGCTTTGATTATGATATGATTGTTCATGTGTACGGCCAGTCATTATCACCCGGAAATGAACAGAAGAATTTTTGGCATTCAGAATCCGTAAATCGACCGGGATCAAAAAATCTGGCAGGCATTTCTGATAAAGTCGTTGATTCGCTGGTAGATACAATAGTTTATGCAACAACACAGCAGGAACTTACTGCTGCATGCAAAGCACTGGATAGAGTGCTCTGGTACGGCTATTATCTGGTTCCAAACTGGTATCTGAATGTTCATCGCCTGGCATTCCATAAAAAATTTGCTCGTCCAGAAACGCTCCCCCTCTATTATAATCACTATCAACTGCTGATGACCTGGTGGATGGCCAAGGAATAATATGTCACATTTTAAAATTTTATTTGTCGATGATGAAGAAATAAATCTTCTGAATTTCAGGATGATTTTTCAAAATCGTTATGAAATTATAACGGCTCTGTCTGGTGAAGAAGCGTTAACGATATTTAAAAAAACTAAAGATATTGGTCTTGTTATCTCAGATCAGCGAATGCCTGGTATCAGTGGTGTGGAGTTGCTCAGTACTATTTATGAGATTGCACCCGATACCATCAGGGTACTGCTCACAGCGCATTCCCAGATCGAATATGTATTGGATGCCATCAATCGTGGGCAGATTTATCAATATATCTTGAAACCCTGGGATACCAACGAACTTAGTTCAATTATTGAACGTGCAAAAAAACTGTTTCAATTAACCAAAGAAAATAAAGCGCTCACAAAAGAACTTGCGCTGAATAACAGAAACCTTGAAAGTGCTAACCAAAAGCTTCAAAACGTAAATGAAAAGCTTGAACAGGACGTAAAGCGAAGAAAAAAACTGGAAGCATCGCTTAGAGAAAGTGAAGAGCGATTCCGCAAATTCACCACCGCGTCACAGGATATTATCATCCTGTTTGATACTGCCGGTAAAGGGCTGTATTCCAACCCTGCTGTTGAAAAGCTACTTGGTTATACCAATATGGATTTTAACAACAGACAACTAACAAAGTCCCTTCATCCTGATGACATAAAAGTTGTGAGAGAGGAAGTCGCAAGCTTACTTTCCACCAGTAATTCTCCACAGGCAAGAGAAGTGAAGATTCAAAAGAAAGATAATACCTATCTGGATGTAGAATTAACTTTTTTTGCTATTTCACTTGAAAGCGGAGAGCGTATTGTAGGTTCCATTATACGTGATATCACAACACGCAAAAAAGCACGTGAGCAATTGCGATTGTCGGAAGAGCGCTTGGGCGATTTGTCTGCCATGTTGATTAATGCTCAGGATGATGAGCGCAGACGAATAGCCATGGAACTGCATGACGAATTCGGCCAGTCCCTTGCAGCGTTAAAGTTGCAATTACGGGCAATGGAAAATAAAATTCATGACGGTGGAGAGTATCAAAAAGCTGCAATTGTAGGTGACTTAAGTGAGTTACGCCAATACGTAAATAAACAAATTGATAATGTGCGTACTCTTTCACACGAACTGTGGCCGATGATTGTAGATGATCTTGGAGTGGACGCAGCTTTTGATAATCTGATTTCAAATTTTTTAAAACATGTCAAAATAAAACTGGATCTCAATTTAGATACTATTGGCCATCTTTTCACTACGGAACAGCAACGTCATATCTACCGACTCCTTCAGGAATCATTGAATAATGTAATTAAACATGCAAAAGCGACATCCATTCGAATCGTTGCTAAACAGATCGAGAATGATGTGTTACTTGCAATTCATGATGATGGTGTTGGTTTTGATACACTTGCAGTTGCAAGTGACACTGGAACGTCTCGAGGAATGGGCTTACAAGCAATGGATGAAAGGGTTAAAATTCTTCATGGTACCATGGAAATTCAGTCTAAACCAGGTAATGGAACCTCAATTGTTTTCACAATTGCCTGCAATATGAAAGAAGAATGAGTGTACATCAAATCCGCTTAACAAATTTACAGGAAACTGCAGAATTTGCGCAAGAGCTGGCACGTCTTGCGAAACCGGGTGATGTTATCTGTCTTGACGGTGATCTTGGAGCAGGAAAAACAGCTCTTACGCAGGAGATTGCCAAAGGCCTGGAAGTTCCCTCATCCTGTTATGTCACCAGTCCTACTTTTACGATACTTCAGGAATATCCCGGTAGAATGCCATTGTATCATATGGACTTTTATCGTTTGTCCGACGAAACAGAAGTGGAAGATCTTGGGTTTGAAGAATTCTTCTACCTTTCAGGATTAACAGTAATAGAATGGTCAGTGATTGGTGGATCACTTATACCGGATACCAGATTGTTGCTTACAATGACCATTGAAAACGATCTTGCACGAGCGGTTGATGTTGATTTCGGTACCGGTGACTGGCAGGAACGTTTGTTACCTTTTTTCGAGTTCTTCAAAATAAATCAGCGGAAATGAATAACAGAGCAGTAAATCAGATGCTGAACTCTCTTTGCAAAAAACGATGAAGCTCTGTATAGTAGCATCCTCGCAACAAAACGATATTACTAACTACTCATAACTTTTGGTTTACTATATGCTTCAAAAAAGATTTGTACAACTGCAGGACTGTTTCAAAACCTATACAATTGATCAGGATAAGGCTATCAGTCCTGAAGAAACAGTAGCCAGATTTAAACAAAAACTGGAAGACCTGAATCTTGATATTTTAAAGGAAGTTAAACGTATAGATAACGGTAGGTTAGGGATACCTGTTTATTTCTCCGTCTGCGGAGAAGATGCCCGTGCCATGACGGGTACAAAAAAACAGATGGGGAAGGGTGCTTCTCCGATACAGGCACAGGCCTCAGCTTGTATGGAACTGGCCGAACGTTTCTCATTTTTTACCTTTAAGAATAATCCTGAGAACTTCCTGTCAGGGGATTATCAGAAAATGCGTGAAGCTGGGCATCCTGTTCTTCCGCTGAAGTATCTGCTGCAATCTGTTCACGATACAGAGCATGATGAAGTGTTTCTTGAAGAAATCCTAAAAGGAATTCCAATGCAATGGGCCTGGGCCAAAAACCTCACGAATGAATCAGAGGTGCTGATTCCTTTTTCCTGGTTCTTTGCCATCAATGAGTTTAATGGCCCTTCTGCCGGCAACTCTTACGAAGAAGCTGCACTTCAGGGCATTTGTGAGATTGTAGAGCGCCATGTGTGCGCATTGGTAAATCATAACAAACTTAAAACTCCACTCATTGATCAGACATCAATAATCGATCCTGTGGCACGTGAAGTTGTAGATATATTTAAGCGAAATAACATTGACCTTTATTTGAACGATTTCACACTTGATACGGGCATCTGCACAGTCGCAGCCCTTGCAATAGACAGAAATACATTTCCCGAAACAAGTGAAATTGTCTACACCGCAGGTACTACCCCGGATCCTGAAAAAGCCCTTATTCGTGCAGTAACAGAAGTTGCACAGCTTGCTGGCGATTTTAATTCCGGTTCTAATTATATCGCTTCGGGTTTACCTAAGCCTTTAAACATGGATGAAGTCGAACATGTTTATGACAGCGGCATGCATTGTACAATTGATGAGATTGCAAATCTTGGCGATGCAAATATCCGCGTAGAGGTGGAAAACTGTATAGAATCTCTCCGTAATATTGGTATGGATACTTTTATGCTGGATGTTGCCCATCCCGATTTGAAAATTCCTGCCATTTATACAATTGTTCCCGGTGCGCATTTTCGTGAACGTTCCATGATTAATGATGTCGGACTCTTTGCTGCTAAACTGCTTGTTGAGCGAGTGAACGATCCAATGCTCCTCGAAGAAAAACTTGCCAGGCTTGAATCTATTATAGCCGAGGCATACTATCTGGATTTCTACAGAGGAAGAAACTTGTATGAAGCCGGAGATGCTACCCAGGCACTAAAGCACTTTAAGAAGGCTCTGGAACTGAACCCTGAAAAAGAAGATCTGCCATATATATATTCCTATATGGGGAGTGCATATAAAGATCTTGAGCAGTATGATCTGGCACTTGAAACCCTTGAAAAAGGGCTGCTTGAAGATGAAGAGAGGCCGGATATTCACAATATGATAGGTGTCTGTCATTTTAAGCAGGAAAATTTTGAAGCCGCGGTGAAAAGTTTTGAACGGGCTGTTGCTCTCAATCCTGTGTCGGCTATGGATTATGCGAATCTTGGTGTTAATCATCGAAAACTTGGTAATATCGATCAGGCCATTCATTTCTTTACCCTGGCATTATCAATAGACACAAGTATCGAATTTGCCAGAACACAACTTGCCGAACTGGTAACTGATTAAATCTCTATGTCACTAATAAATCAAACTCCTGCAAGAATCCTTATCCGCTCAACCAATTGGATTGGTGATGCGGTAATGACAACTCCAGCTGTACACACCATCAGAACAAATTTCCCTGATGCTGAAATCACAATGCTTGCAGTGCCCTGGGTTGCTGATATCTTTCGGATGAACCCTGATGTTGATAATCTGTTTATCTACGATAAAAAACATTTGTATCAGGGAAAGATGAAAGGGCCGCTGAAACTCGCCGGAGATTTGAAACCATTTGCATTTGATATGGCGTTTCTTCTGCAGAATTCATTTGAAGCTGCACTTATCACTAAAATGGCAGGAATTCCAGTACGCGCCGGCTATAAACGTGATGGACGTGGGCTGTTGCTTACCCACGGTGTTAAAATAAGCGCTGAAACAAGAAAAAAACATCACGTACACTATTATCAGGATATGTTGGCAGCACTTGGCCTGACACCTGGTGATAACGCACTTCGTCTGCCTCTTCTGGAAAGTCTTGAAGCTAAAGCCGTTGGATTTGTGGACTGCCTGAAACACCAGAATCCGGTTTCCGCTGCGGATCTTTCTCAGGTGGAACCTTGTGAAGGGTTACCTCCGATCCAATCCCTAAATAGCGAAAGGGTGGATATTCCTGTAATCGGTTTTAATCCTGGTGCTGCTTTTGGGCCGGCTAAACAGTGGCCAGTTGATAAGTTTGCTAAATTAGCTGAGCTTATTTGTGATAATTATGGTGATTCAGGTTGTGTGATCATGGTTTTTGGTACTGATGCTGATTCAGAAGCTGCTGCAAAAATCCGAAATGCGTCAGAAAGAAGCTCATATCATGTACTCGATATGACAGGAAAGACCAGCCTCAAACAGGCCATGGCGCTGATTAAGTGTTGTGATGCCTTTGTAACAAACGATTCCGGTCTTATGCATGTGGCCGCAGGGCTGAATACACCAAGTATTGCAATTTTCGGATCTACGGATCATATCGCAACCGGCCCTTTTTCTGATAATTCTATTATCCTGAGACGAGAAATGGATTGCTCCCCATGTATGCAGACCCATTGTCCTAAAGGGCACCTAAAATGCCTGGAATCGATCAGTGCCGAAGATGTGTATGAGGATCTTGCCAAAATGCTCTCAAAAAACCTTATAGCCGGATAAAAACAATGACAGGTAAAGCAGCTGTATTTCTTGATCGTGATGGAACTATCAACGAACAGATGGGCTATATTAATCATATCTGCCGGTTTCAGCTCCTTCCAGGTGTAGGTGAAGCCATAAAAAGGCTGAATGATGCAGACATTCCAGTGGTTGTTGTATCAAATCAATCAGGCCTTGCCCGGGGTTATTTTCCTGAAGAATTGTTAGACAAAGTACATGAGAAAATGCATAATCTACTAGCTGAGAAAAATGCAAAAGTTGATGCAATTTATTATTGTCCTCACCATCCGGAAGCAAAAGAAAAACGTTTTCGTGAAGAATGTAATTGTCGTAAACCAAAACCTGGCCTTGTGCTACAGGCTGCTGAAGAATTACAGCTTGATCCGAAAAAATCTTTTGTGGTCGGTGACAGGTGGTCTGATATAAAAACTGCAGCCAATTGCGGAGCAAAATCAATTCTGGTCAGGACGGGATATGGCAGGGGAGATGAACAGTACATCGGACCCGATCAGGAAATCCAGCCCCATAAAAAATGTGACGATCTGGAAGCTGCTGTTGAGTGGATTTTACAAGAACTTAAATGAGATGAAGAATTTTTACAGCTCCATCTGAAAATCAGTTTTTTACAAAACCATTAGATTAGATAAATGCCACAATCAACATCCATTTATTTAAAAGACAATTTTCCTGAAGTACAGGAATTCAGCCACTTTAAAACGCATTCTGCCAAAAATTTTATCCCCAGATTTGAAGATAAAGCCTGGACTTCAATCCTCTATATTGAACGAGGTAATTTTCAGATTCGTTATGAAACCGGAGAATTACTAAAAGCAAAAGGAGGTAAGTTTTATTTTCATCCTCCATTTTCATTGAAATATCAGACTGAAGACAGAACTATTACCCCATATTCGATGTATCATCTCGCAGTTGATCTATCACTTGCAGAATCATCACTTTTTTCATCCCATAGCAACAATCACCAGGTCATCCCGCAATTTCCCATAGCACCGTTTGTGCGAAACGCCTCACCTTTTATGGTGGCATCCTTTAAGATTATTTTTCAGGAATCTGTTGAACAGCGGCCAGGTTATTTGTTTCAGATAGAAAACTCTATTCGACAAATTTTGATTTCTGCTGCACGCAGTGGAGGAGAACTGGAAAAACAGTCACCGGAAAAAGTTCACTACATAGCCAAAGTGGATCGTTTTCTGGAGAGTAATATTCAATTTATGGGGCCTGTTGAGCAACTATTTGATTTACTAGGAGTAAGCAGAAGTGGTGGATATGATCTTTTTCACAAAGTTTTTGGGATAAGTCCAAAAGAATATATACTTCGCAGAAAAGTAGTGATGGCTAAAAAAATGTTACTTGAGAATAGAGAAATAAGCACAATTGCCTATGAATTAGGCTTTTCTTCCAGTCAAAACTTTGCAACTACCTTTAAAAAATTAACCTGCCTGACACCATCAGCTTACAAAAAGAAAAATTTGTAAATTTTTGGTATTGCAAAGCATAATACTCCTGAGAGTTACAAAGCAGTCTTTAGTGTTTCTAATAAATTTGTTCCACTTTTTGTTTTAAAAGAAGGACTGTCTGGTAGTTGTTGCCCGGTTTTTATCTCACAGAGCAGGCAGGCATCAGAAAAGATATCAGCGGATGCTTTTTCTTCGTCAGTTGTAGTTGGCGCGTAAGAGAGAAGTTTATCCACAGAGGAGAGCAGGTTTTCATCTGGTGCTAAACCTTTCAGGATATCACCACTCGCTTCACAGTCGAGTAGAAGACTTGCAGCAAGTATTGCGGCTGTATATCCACCCTGTCCCTGTTCGCATAATTCTTCGGCAAATTCGGTACGTATGGTGGCTTTTTTATAGATATCCTCTTTGCCAACCAGATGTTTACGTACGGCAATATTGAGTTTATCTTTGAATAGGTTTTTCTGCTTGGCAACTAGTTCAGGAGGCATGGAACCAAGACATTGTTCGGCATGTGAGCAATATGCAGCACATCCAAAATCAATACGGGGGTTCAGTACTTTGTTTCCGCACTGTTTACAGGTTCGCTGACTATCGTCTTTAAAAAATTCAAGAATGTTATCACAGTGAGGGCAGGTGATCTCAAAAACAGCTTCACCATCCCAGTATCTGTTGTCCTGGCCAGGGCATTGCATAATTTACTCCTGTTATTCAAGTAGCAGCTTCTTTAAATCCTCTATTCCAAAACGTTCCATAAAACGTGCAGTACGCGATGTTGGTCTTGCCTCGTTCTGATAGATAGTAAGACATTTTTTTACAAGTTCAACCACTTCGTCGTCGCTGAGTCGTTTTGCAACCACGTCTCCAATTCTGGGTCGTCCTCCGCCATTTCCACCAAAAGCAACAGTCCAGCCGGATTTTGAAGCAAAAATACCAACATCACGCAAATATGGTTCAGTACAACACATCCTGCAGGCGGATATCGCAATTTTTACTTTAGCTGTGAAAGGCTCAGCAAAACTTAAATTCTCAAGTTTTTTACTAAGGGAAAATGAATCAGCCATTCCATATCTGCACCAGTCTTTTCCTGGGCAAGCCTGAACATAAGTGACACCGTTGGGAACAGTATCTCTTATAAATGGCTTTAATTCCTTATGCATGGCCTTCATATCTTCCTGTTCCATACCAAGAAGAGCGAGACGCTGGGCTCCTGTTATTTTTGTTGCCGGCACATCATATTTATTAATAACTTCAAGTATTGCAGCCAGATCCTTCGGAGAAAACATCCCCATATTAAGGCCTGGAATTACTGTGAAATTCTTATTTGATGTTTCGTCACTCATATCATAATCGAAAGCAAAAAAAAGCAGAGTACGAGGAGCTCTCAACGTACCCTGCAAGGAGGAGACTACAATTTGGCTATTAGCTTTGTGTCTTCCAGGCTATCGGGAAGAGGATAGACTGGAAGATATATTTGCAGCTGCAAGCCGGTACTACTTAGCCAAGGATTGTTTTAATATCATCCGCGGCGGTTTCGCCAATTGGCATAACGTTGAAGTTTTCAACGAGTACATTCAGAACGTTTGGTGTAACGAATGCTGGAAGACTGGGTCCAAGACGGATATTTTTAATTCCCAAGGAGAACAGGGAAAGAAGAATAACGACTGCCTTCTGCTCGTACCATGAAAGGACAAAGGAGAGAGGAAGATCATTTACACCGCACTCAAATGCTCCGGCAAGGGCAACAGCAATCTGGATTGCAGAGTATGCATCGTTGCACTGTCCAACATCGAGAAGACGAGGAATACCACCGATATCTCCAAGGTCCTTGTCAAAGAAACGGAATTTTCCGCAGGCAAGGGTAAGGATAAGACAATCGGATGGAATCTGTTCAGCCATCTCGGTGAAGTAGTTACGACCAGGCTTAGCACCATCACAACCACCAACAAGGAAGAAATGACGGATATCTTTGTTCTTAACGCCTTCGATTATTTTATCAGCAACACCAAGAACAGCATTGCGTGCAAAACCGACCATTACGGAACCGTTATCAACTTCATCAGTGAAACCTTCCATGGAGAGAGCTTTCTCGATTGCAGGACCGAAATCCTTATCGTCTCCAATGTGTGCAACATCAGGCCAGCCAACAAGTCCGGTGGTGAAAACAGCATCTTTATAAGAATCTTTTGGTTTCTGGATACAGTTGGTGGTGAAAATGATAGCACCTGGGAATTCTGGCATCTCTTTTTGCTGATTCTGCCATGCTGTTCCAAAGTGTCCATAAAAGTGACTGTGCTTCTTCAGCTCTGGATAACCATGACATGGCATCATTTCACCATGTGTGTATACAGTGATACCTTTTCCAGCAGTCTGGGTAAGGATCATGTCGAGATCTTTAAGATCATGACCGGTTACAAGGATACATTTTCCAGGGATATGTCCAAGTGGAACTGAAGTTGGTACTGGGTGTCCGTAAGTTCCGGTGTTACCGGCATCAAGGAGTTCCATGGCACGAATGTTTACTTCACCGGTTTTGAGGCAAAGTGCAACAAGGTCATTGAGTTCCATCTCGGTGGTAATTGCTGCCATTGCATGATGGATAAATGCATATACTTCAGGGTCTTCCTGACCAAGAATGAATGCGTGATCTACGTATGCGGCAAGTCCGCGCATACCGTACATGACAATTTGTTTGAGAGACTGAAGGTCTTCATTAGCATCAAGGGTGGTGATGTAATTTAGAGCCATGCCCTGCTCTTCAAGTGCTGTTAAGGAATCAGCAGGTGTAAAAGTAAGCGCGGCTGCGGTGGACTCAATCTTACCACCAGCTGCTTCAACTTTAGTTTTTAATTCATCACGAAGAGTTACTGCTTTACGAATCCAGGTCTCAAAACGTTTAGGATCAAAATCAACGTTGGTAAGACATGAAAAAATTGCTTGTGCTGTGAAACGATCAACGGCATTATCGATAACACCTACGGCACGACCAGCTTCAGCAACAATACTGAGACCCTGGATGGCGTGGGTGAGGAGATCTTCAAGTCCGGCTACTTCTTCGTTTTTACCACACACACCAATTTTGGTACATGCAACACCTTTAGCTGTTTGTTCACACTGATTACAAAACATGGGCAATCCTCCAAATATTTATTGTTTTAAAAAACTTTCTGTAAGTATGGGGCTGAAAACAATGATTGTCAAATGCAAATCATTATTTTCTGCCAATCATGTACCCACTATACTATTTTAATGAAAAGGAACATTGACGTAAATCAAGGGAATTGGTTTTTTGTATCTTTTTTTGAATGTTTCAATAGGAAGAGTTCTGCTTGGACACAATTGCTAGCAATAATCGATCTTTAGCTTTGTCGAATGGGCGATTGGAGTAATCGCCAAAGAGTGCTGTGACTTTAAAATGTGAAAATTTTATCAGACTGATCCATTTTTCAAAGGAAAAACCGGCCAGTTGAAATATATGGTGTAGATCTTCTTTTTTTGAATCTGGATCGCTAGGTCTTACACGATAGCGTTCTTCAAGTGAAAATATATCTGTGTCAGATGTAAATGACCGTATACTTTCTTTAATGAGTTTTCCTGTGTTGTCAGGAAGAGAAAACATCTGGAACTGAAAGAGCTTTTCGGTTTGTTTTAGCAGGCTACGCTCTGGAAGATACACCTGAAAGAGAAGGCTGCCTGTTGAGGTAAGGAGACTGTTCGCCTGCTGGAGACATTGAAGAATTGCAGATTCGGTTCTTAAGAGATTTAACGTGTTGTAGGGAATAATAATGTGATCAAATTGTGTGGTGAAGGCCATTTGGCACATATCCATACATATATAGTCGGTTCCATTCGTGTCATGGCTGGTTGCCAGTTGTAGCATTTCGTGAGACAGGTCAAGGCCTGTAACATTGCGGCATGTTTTAGACAGTTCTCTGCTGATACGTCCAGTACCACAGCCAAGTTCCAGGACTTTTGAATATTCTGCACTATTGTTTAGATAAAAACAGATATCACTTGTGTGCTTATCCATCTCAAGTGAATAAAACTCAGCGTAGCGGGAAGGACTAAGGGGGAGAAATACTTCTTCAGGTTCTTTATGTTGGGTATGGGGAGTGTGCATCGCTCCTATTTACCCGGCGTTTGAGTGCCGGGCAAGAAGCAATTGTATTTTAAGCGTTTTTTCTTTTTTTGCGTACAGCAGTGGCTATTCCGGCAAGGCCTGTTCCAAAAAGGAACATTATCGCAGGTTCCGGTACAGGTGCGTCACTTCCGCAGGTGGCAGCCAGAAAAGCAAGGCTGAACAGTAT
>JAOZLM010000207.1 GCA_029934815.1 Desulfocapsa sp.
TAGATGCTTGAAGAATTATCCAGACAGTTCCTAATTTGGCGGAACTCTACGCAGATATTGCTTTAACGAGTCCATATCAAGATCTTTCGTCTCCAGAATATACTGATTATATTTAACATTTTTCTTGATACTCTCTATGTAGAGACTTCTGTCCACTCCCCAGCGCTCACGAAAGTGAATCTGCATATATTTCACCAGATTGCCAAAGACTCTGGACAAACGATCCACAACAATCTGCTCGTAAAACTCCGATGTTTGTTCCATTAATTCCAGTGCCGAGCTGTGTTTGGCTATTCCCCCTTCCTGAAATTCCTGAAAAAGCAGGGGAAGACGTTCCAGATAATATCTGTCTGCCATCTGTGCCAGGATATCGGCGGAGCCAACGGCAAAGGATGCCAACTGCATTTCAGCCGATGGAAAAAAGAGCGTATCCGGGTTGATACTGAGATTGGTGGATTGAATAATTACGGAGCAATCGGTGATAAAAGGAAGGCTGAATCCCTTCTCTTTCAAATAATCAGCCATAAAAAACATGGAACGCTTTTCGTGACCAATGGTAAAGCTGGCGCCGGTTTTTGCTTCTTCTGTAATTTTCAGTAGTAAGCCGCAATCATGAAAATAAGCGCTGTAGAGAGCCTTGTTCAGTGTTTCATCTGAGACCGGCCAGCCATCACACAGCAATCCATGAAATATTCTGGCGGTTGCCAAAACTACACTGTAGGTATGATCCAGATTATGATATTTGGTGTTTGATTGTCTGTAAAGCGGATGCTTTCCATTGAAAAGCAGTTCAAGTTCACGGTGTAACTCGATCAGTGGCGCTCTCGGAAAACCGGGAGATATCAGGCCAATAATCTCCTGAATCTCATCCAGTGGATCATCCGTTTTTCCGGTTTCAAAAAGTTTTGTGAGTTCTTTGTTATCCATTTTTTATCCCGCTACACTCAATCAAACTCGATACATTTTTGCGCACAATAGGCGGCTGCCTCTTCTACTTTTTCTGTCACTTCTGCCTCAGAGTCAAGTAAATAAGCCTTGTCCCCCTCATCATTCATGGCGAAAACATCCGGACAGATCTCAACACAGGAACCACAGCCGTTACACTCATATACATCTATGATTATACATCTTGCCACTTAAATATGCCTCTGTACCGTTATTTCATTTCAAGGGAATTTTTCTTAAAACTCCTGTCAGGCTCAACCGGATAATCACCATTAAAGCACGCCAGGCAAAAATCTTCTTTGGCAAGGCCGGTTGCTTCCACTAATCCATCCAGACTCAAATAATGTAACGAATCAAGACCAAGATAGGCGGCCGTTTCCTTCACCGAATGCTGGGCAGCAATAAGCTGATCAGAAGAAGGAAAATCAATACCGTAATAACAGGCATGTCTGGTTGGCGGACAACTCACCATCATGTGTACTTCTTTGGCTCCTGCTTCACGCAGAGCCTTGACCCTGCTTCGACCAGTGGTGCCGCGAATGATTGAGTCTTCTACGATAATCACACATTTGTCTTTTAGGAGCGACCGGACAGGGTTGAGCTTGACCTTCACATTAAAATCACGCATGGACTGTGTCGGCTCAATAAAGGTTCGCCCCACATAGTGATTTCGAATCATCCCCATCTCAAGGGGAATACCGGATTCTTTAGAGAAACCGATGGCAGCATAATTTCCGGAATCAGGAAAAGGCATAACAAAATCACCTTTTATCTTGGACTCACGGGCCAGAATCTCACCCATTCGCTTCCTTGACTCATACACATTTTTTCCGAATATATCTGAATCAGGACGGGCAAAGTAAACCTGCTCAAAAATGCAGAAATGCGTCTTCTGTTTTGGCCAGGGAAAGATGGAACGTTTCTCTTTTTTCTTGATGATAAGCATCTCACCCGGTTCAATATCCCGAATATATTCCGCTTCCACCAGATCAAGGGCGCAGGTCTCAGAGGCCACTACCCAGGCGCCATTGTTGAGTTTTCCAAGGCAAAGCGGATGAAAGCCACCGGGATCACGCACAGCCACCAGTATATCTTCAGTCATAAAGAGGATGGAGAATGCGCCACGCAAACAGGAAAAAGTTTCCGTCAGGGCACGTTCCAACCCAAGGTGAGTAGTACGGGCCAGCAAATGAAGAACCACTTCACTGTCCATAGTTGTTTGAAAAATTGAGCCTTTATCCTCAAGATCCTGACGCAATTCCAGGGAGTTTACCAGATTACCGTTATGAGCCACAGCCAGCGTGATACCACGATGACTAACCATCAAGGGCTGGGTATTGATCACATTGGAAGCACCGGTGGTTGAATAACGAACATGCCCCATGGCCATTGAACCGGGCAAACCCTGCAAAATATCTTCGGAAAAGATCTCTGGAACAAGCCCCATTGCCTTATGAATGGAAATTTTACCGTCATCGGATGCTATAATTCCTGCACTCTCCTGTCCTCTGTGTTGCAAGGCATACAAACCAAAATAAGTGAGTTTTGCTGCATCTTCATGTCCAAAAATGCCGCAGACACCACATTCATGCTTGGGTCTTCCATCTTCAACAGTGACTGCATTGCTGCTATCCATCGAAATATTCCTTTATTTCCAAAGCGATAATTCGTATAAAAGGGAAAGGCACAAAGAAACCGAATATCCTTGTGCCTTTTATCAGATTTTGATACGGAAAAATGTATAATAAGTTTCATCTAAATTCAACAATAAAGCGTCTTTTGTGGTTTTTTCTTCATAAAAAACTACATTTTCGCAAACACTGTGTAAATACCAAATGATTAAATTAACATCCACCGTCAAAGCATCGGGTTGAGCAGCTAAACTCGGCCCGGGGGACCTGGGCCAGATACTCTGCGGAATAAACCTCCCCAAAGATGACCGTCTAATTGTAGGTGCGGAAACTGCTGATGATGCGGGAGTGTATCGTTTAAACGACGAAACAGCCCTCATCCAGACGCTGGATTTCTTCACACCCATCGTCGATGATCCGTATGCCTTTGGCCAGATCACAGCGGCAAACGCCTTAAGCGATGTGTATGCCATGGGCGGCAAACCGATTCTTGCCATGAATATTCTGGCCTGCCCCATTAAATCCATGGAAGCAAAAATCTTCCGTGAAGTGATTAAGGGCGGACTTTCCAAAATCGAAGAGGCTGGTGCTCTACTTGTTGGTGGCCATTCGGTGGAGGACGAAGAACTGAAATACGGTTTATCTGTCACCGGTATAGTTCATCCTGATCGGGTATTACTAAATAGTGGTGCAAAAACGGGTGATCATTTAATTCTGACCAAACCTCTGGGTACCGGTATTCTGGCCACTGCCATTAAAGGGGAACTGGCAGGAAAAGAAATCGAAGAGCAGATCACAGAAATAATGGCCACCCTGAATCGTTTACCGGCTGATACTGTTTCAGAAGTAAGAGATCAGGGACATGCCGTACACGCCTGTACAGATGTCACCGGTTTTGGTCTTCTTGGGCACCTCCATGAGATGACTGTGGCATCGGGTGTCAGTGCCAGAATTTACAAGGATCAGCTCCCTGTTATTCCCGGATGTCTCGATTTTATAAACATGGGAATTATCCCGGAAGGTGCCTACACCAACCGTAAGTTTTACTCCAAATGGCTTACGAGTGAGAAGGGAAGTGATGACGCCATTGAAATGGTGCTGGTGGATCCACAAACTTCAGGTGGACTGCTTATCGCAGCTCCTGCAGAGACAGCGCGAGTGATTTTACAGATGATCAAGAAATCAGACTATCCTTTAGCCTGTGCCGATATTGGTCAAATTGAAGAAGGAGAGGCAGGAGAAATCACGCTGCAATAACTCTGGTCAGGCCATGGCAATAAGAACCCTGGCTACGAACGCTTTTCTTATCTGCTCCACATTATTTGTAACCGCACCCGGCATTCTGGCGCTTAACTCCTGAGCCGAAAGCGGAAAGTATTCCGCGAGATTGCGAATATCCGGAAACTCTTCACTGCCTGCATCGAGTGCCAGTAGTGAAGTTGGAATACTACGATGAAATTTTGCCTTAATATCATCAACTCGTACAACTGTGGAAAGAACCAGTGAATCGATGGGAATCCTTTCAATTCCAGGATCATTGTCCGGGAGATCATTTCGTACAGAAAAGGTTCCCTGATTAATCAGCACAAGTCGAACAAGTGCGTCAATACCGACAAATTCCGCTTGTCTTATAAAGAGTATTCTACCGGAATCAACTAGCAATTCCCCCTCCATCTCAGGAAAAACAACAGTGCAGTGTTTATCTGAAAAAGTAAGCATCTGTAGCAAATTAAAAATACTAAGATCCTTCACCTGTCCCCGTATGACATCCTGACTGATATCAGGTTTTATACTGCGACGCAGCACAGCATTCATCCTGGCAAGCAACATAGGCCCGGTAAAAGGTTTGACAATATAATCATCCGCACCATGTTCGAAACCTTTTACTTTTAGCTCTTCCTGATCGTAGGTGCTGAGAAAAATAACAGGGATATGTTTAGTCACGGCCATTTCTTTCAGGTGGCTGAGAGTAGTAAACCCATTCATGCCCGGCATATTGAGATCAAGGATAACCAGATCAACATGTTTTTTTACGAGAAATTTTATGGCCTGCTCACCACTCATGGCATGGTGACTTATAAAACCATTCGACTTTAACTCTGCCTGAAGTAATTTGTGGGTACCGGGATCGTCATCAACACATAATATTGTTTGCTTATTCGTTGTCATAACATCGCTTGCTTTCATCTTTTAAAAT
>JAOZLM010000208.1 GCA_029934815.1 Desulfocapsa sp.
TGAATCTCAGTTATGGCGTTGGTGATACTGATAGGTCTGTTAGTGAAAATCGTGAAATTGTAAAACGTAAGCATTCGATTCCTTATCTTCTTTCTGCCCGTCAGGTGCATGGCGATGCTGTGTTTGTATTAGAAGGTGCTCTGACAAAAGACTTTGAAGTTGATGGGTTTGATGCCCTGATTACCGACCAAAAAGATGTCGGATTGCTTATTCAGCAGGCGGATTGTCAGGCGATTACTCTTTTTGATCCTGAACATCCCGCCATTGCAGCTATCCATAGCGGCTGGCAAGGAAGTGTCCGCAATATCGCCGCTAAAACTGTAGCATTGCTAACGGAACATTTCGGTTCATCTCCTTCCCGGCTACAGGCGCATATCAGCCCATCCCTTGGGCCATGTTGTGCTGAATTTATAAATCATGCCCTTGAACTCCCCTCTTCTTTTTTGCCCTTTGAAGAAACAAAAAATCATTTTAATTTTTGGAAAATATCAAGTATGCAATTACTGGAATCAGGTCTTCTGGAAGAGAATATTCAGATATCCGGTATTTGCACTTCCTGCTCCAGTGATTATTTTTCCTATCGTCGTGCTTGTCGAAATGGTGATGGGGTTACCGGACGATGCGCAACAGTAATTTCACTTTAACTGAGTAACTAATTGTAACCATGCGAATTCTAGTTGTAGAGGATGATAAAAAAATAGCATCTTTTCTTGAAAAAGGGCTTCACGAAGCTGGTTTTAATGTGGATGTTGCCAATGATGGTCTTGATGGTGTGTCCCTTGCCTTAACCGAGCCATACAATGCGGCAATCGTAGATATCATGCTGCCCGGGCTGGATGGTTTGAGTCTTATTGAAAAGATTCGCAGCCGAAATATCGATTTTCCGGTTCTTATCTTGAGCGCCCGCCAGTCTGTTGATGACCGCATTGAAGGTCTGCAACGAGGGGGGGATGACTACATGGTAAAACCCTTTTCGTTCAATGAGTTACTGGCTCGAATTCAGGCACTTCTCCGCCGTGGACAAAAAAGTGCTGATGCTTCGACACTTACCGTTGGAGAATTGACCCTTGATCCCCTCACCCGACAGGTTGAACGTCTGGGTGAAAAACTGGAACTGCCCGCAAAAGAGTATGCACTGCTTGAGCTATTGATGCGTAATTCCGGACGGGTGATCTCTAAAACATCCATTCTGGAGAGGATTTATGATTATAATTTTGATCCCCAGACCAACGTGGTGGATGTTCTTGTCTGTCGCCTGCGAAATAGTGTGGATAAAGAATTTGAGTCAAAGTTGATTCATACTGTGAGGGGTATGGGGTATGTTCTTCGGGTTGAGTAAGCGATTCTGTCTATCGTCAAGACTTTCCAGATTTCTGACTTTTTTTATCCTTCTTCTCAGTTTTGCTGTCGCCCTTCATTTTTTAGGCCTGGCTGTATTCAAAAAGCATTTGCAACAACAAGCCTTTTCCAATGCCCAGTCTGCATTGCAAGACTATTTGCACCATAACGATTTATTACACTCTGCCTCATTCGGTCTTGGTAATCCACCTGCTGATCTTGATTTTATTCGTTTTGTTAAGGGAGATGAACAACTTCTTATCACTGGAAACATACAGTTTGATTTTAACAAACTTGTCGGTCTTCCCGCCACAGTTAGCGGATCCTGGATTGATCTGTTACAGCCATCTCAAAAAGGCACATGGGTGCTTGTCTCCCTATCCCTTGCAGAAGGAGGGGTTGCTCAGGGAGGGGTAAATGTTGAACACAACGGACTTGCAGTATACCGGCTGATTCTCAGTGGTTCAAAATGGATACTGATCAGTTCAGTTTTTGGTTCCTTTATGGTGTCTCTGTTACTGGTTTACATGTTGGAGATTCCCCTTCGGCAGCTGGAAAAAAGCCTTAAACAGGCGCTTCCCCTGAAGGATCTTTTGGTCTCCGGCAAAGAAAATATACTTACTCCTCTGTTTCAGCTTCTGGAGAAACTGTTTTATCAGAATCGCAGCCTGATCACAGAGATGCAATCTTCGCTGGATAATGTGGCTCACGATCTGCGAACTCCCATGACACGTTTACGTGCAATTGCGGAATACGCCTTACAGTCCGACAGTAAAGATCCCAATATTTATCGTAATGCACTGTCAGACTGCCTTGAGGAATCCGAACGTGTGGTATCGATGCTAGGCGTTATGATGAGTGTGGCTGAGGCTGAAGCTGGCACCATGCGCCTTGAATTGCAATCTGTAAATGTTCTTGAAACCTTAGAAGATGTGACAGGCCTATATCAATATGTGGCAGAGGAATCCGGTATCACTATTAGTTGTGCGGGTGAGCGTGATCTTCTGATTCTGGCGGATAAAACCCGAATCAGTCAGGTGTGGGCAAATTTGCTGGATAATGCAATAAAATATGGGAAAGAGTCCGGAAGTGTAAAGATTAATGCCAGCAAAAAGGGACAGGAGTTAATCGTCTCGTTCTCAGATAATGGCATGGGAATCTCAGAATCAGAAATAAACAGAATATGGGAACGATTATATCGTGGAGATCGCAGTCGAAGTACACAGGGATTAGGTTTGGGGCTTAACTACGTGAAAGCCGTGGTTGAGGCTCATCATGGGAAAGCACTGGTGAGTAGTACAATTCTTGAAGGATCCTGTTTTGAAGTACACTTATCCCTGCAAAGTGAAATCACAGATTAATGGTGCATGGTCGGAAAGCCGAATATCCGGGATGGAAAAGTTTGACACCATTAGCTGCGGGCTGTGAAAGATAAAATCCAGATTCTTTTTTGGAGCATGGCTGGGATATGACGGCAGGCTCGCATGGTTGGCATTCACCAGATTGGCAGCCGCCAGAAAGAGACTAATCTCCCGATCACCGTTAAAGGTGTTGAAATCCCCTGCCACAATTACCGGTTTTGTACTCTTGGACACAATTCTGTGCAGATGCTCAAGCTGCTGCTGGCGATGTTTAAATTTTAAGGAAAGGTGGACAATAAAAATTACAACATCAGGAAGTTCCACCTCGATAACCAGCCGTTTAAAACCCTCTTCAAAGTAGTGAAAGTGGTGACTCAGGATTGTCTCACGACAAAGTACCCCGTTTGCCTGTTTGTTTAAAACGGGAACACGGTTTGCCATGGATTTTTCACCATATTTTGTTTCCACTATGTGGTAATGGTCAAGTTCGCTGGCAATTGCTGCCACCTGACAGGTTTTCTGGCTGCGGTAGGAGCCGGCATCAACCTCCACCAGCCCAATAATATCGGGATTGACGGAGCGGATAAAAGACACAATCTGATCCAGTTTATTTCCGGTTTTTTTGAAAAATCCGCTAAAAGGAAAAGGGAGATGGTAACCGGGCCCGTGACCTGTGCCGTAACGTATATTATAGAATAAAAATCGCATATTTCATATTAGTGCCTTAATGCATAAAAGCTGTAATAAAAAAATAAAATATGAATACGGTTATATGTGATGGCGTCGTAAAAAGATACAACACGTCAAGTCCGTCATTCCGGACTCGATCCGGAATCTTGTTATTACAGCAACTTATAGATTCCGGATCAAGTCCGGAATGACAGCGCTGGAGCTTTTTAAGAGCTTGTCATATATCAATATGTTACAAGCACCCATAGATAGCGAACGTAGAGAGACCTTCGAGGCACCGGCCTCATTTACCATCTACGGGTGCTAGCTATATTCATTGCTGTTTGCAATATTAGCTGTTTGGTATTAGATTTGCCCATCTGACTAGGCCTGATAATTTCCTAACAAAAACGAGAATGTTATGACAACTATATCAATTGGTTCCAGAAAAAGTAAGCTCGCCATGTGGCAGACAGACACCGTTGCAGGCATGCTTGCAGCTGATGGTATGGAGACAAAGATTAGTTCCATGGAGACCAAAGGTGATAAAATCCTTGATGTTTCCATTGCAAAAATTGGCTCGAAAGGTGTGTTTACCGTTGAGCTTGAAGACCAGTTGCTAAGTGGCATAACTGATATTGCGGTGCACAGTGCGAAAGATATGCAGTCAATTTTACCCGATGGTTTTGAACTGATTGCATTTACCGATCGTGAAAAACCAAACGACGTTTTACTGTCCCGTGATGCTTCCATCGATCTGAGCGATACCAGCCGTCCTTTACGAATTGGTACATCTTCAGTCCGTCGGGTGGCACTGTTAAAGCATTTTTATCCACACGTGGAAACGGTTGAGATGCGTGGGAATTTACAGACCAGAATCGCAAAGATGGATGCTGGTGACTGTGACGCCCTGATGCTGGCCTACGCCGGTGTGAAACGGATGGAATATGATGATATGATTGTCAAGGTATTCTCGACGGAAGAGTTTATTCCACCTGTGGGGCAGGGCTGTATTGCCATAGAAAGTGCCACAAATCTCGACAATGATAAGCGTGCAAAAGTCCGGAGTTGTTTAAATAATGCTGATTCTGAGTCGTGTCTGCTTGCAGAGCGGGCGTTTCTTCGTGTGATGGAAGGCGGTTGTTCTATTCCTGCCTTTGGCCTGGCAACCCTTGATGGTGATAAGATCAGTCTGAGTGGTGGTTTGGCAAGTCTTGACGGCAATACTGTTCTTGTGAAAACTGAAACAGGATCACGGGAAGAAGCGGAAGAAATTGGTAAACGTCTTGGTATATATATTCTTGAAAACGGCGGAAAAGAGATTCTTGCTGATATCAAGCGTATTCAGGGATAGCAGAGTATTTTAAAACAAAACAGGCCACACTCAAGTGAATAATTGAGT
>JAOZLM010000209.1 GCA_029934815.1 Desulfocapsa sp.
CGCTCAACCCAGGTACGATAATTCCCGTCAGGTACATTATATTCGTTTTTATCAGCAACACAGCAGGATCCGCAGCCAATACAACGGGTAATATCAACAATAAAGGCGAAGTTTTTCTTTGTGAAAACTGTATCTTCCTCGCGCATTCCAGGAATCTGTTCAGCGATTTCCTGTCCACTGGCGGAGTACACCATAAGCAGCGAACCACCTATAGTTCCTGCCAGAACCTTTTTCAAAAATCCACGTCGGTCTCTATGGATTTCTTCTTGTATTTGTTTCATATCTTCCATTACTTCTTCTCTCCTTTCATCGGCAATCCCATCATCTCATACGATGCTTTGATCCAAAGGTATGGATCATGAACCATATGACACTGGTTACAATTATGTGTAACCTGTACTTTCTTTTCTTCAAGATGCTGTGGCATGGCCACAACTTTGATAGAAGTTTCAGGACGGGCTTTGATGACTTTGTTATGGCAACGGAGACAGAGTTCTTTGATTTCCATTCCCTGTTTTACCGGAAGCTTACCAATAACCTTGCCGTCTTTCACATGATCAGCAAAGGCACCATGACACACCTCACAGGAAACAGTTTTATGAACACCAGCCTTATGAATCAGGCGAATGGGCCGATGACACTCAAAACAGGCGTCGTTGGTATGGTTTCTAATTTCGACATCACGCTGATCCTGGATATCGCTTCCACGGTAATGTCCGTACTGGCCCATCGTTTCAGGGAGAAACATCCCCCTGGCAAATATCCCCAAGCCGCCGGCAACAACTAAAATTACCGCCAGCTTCAGTACATGTGCAAAGTAGCTTGATTTATACTTCTTCTCCACCTGACTCCTCCACTTATCTAGTTAATGTTTTGCTTCCCTGACAAGAACTAACAGCATTCAAAAAATATTTTAAATAAGCCTATCATTTAAAAAATCAGGAAGTCAAATCTATTTTCAACTCTTTTATGATAGCAACATCCGTTCCATCCCGACATAACACACCATATCAGGCAGTTAAGAAAGGCACACTTACAAAATGATACCTTTTGGTTACACAATTATTAAAAAATGGCACCTTGAGGTAACACCAGGACCAGTCATTACCATTTAGCTAAATAGTTAAATTACGATACAATTAGACAAGAAACCAAAATGATGTTACCTTTTGGTAGCGCTTTTCAAGGTGATTCTAACTATCGACAGGAGGCAAACTAAGACCTATGACATCCTCATCTGTATACATCTGGGTTGAGTCCAAATTTTCCCTTAGGGGAAAGTTTATCGTAGCCATTGGTGCCATTATCTCTGTCTCCTATCTCATCTTTTTGTACCGCACCTCCATAGTCGACAACGAACTGATTATCATGCAGGCTAAACAGCAGGCCCGAATGCTCTATAATCAGGTACTCATTACCAGACAGTGGGTTTCTGAGCATAACGGTCTTTTTGTTATGCGCACAGACAGTGTTGATTCTAACCCTTTCCTTGACCTTCCAAGTATCTGGGATCAGTATGGCAATGAATATGTGATGCGAAATCCAGCCATGGTGACCAGGGAACTTTCTGAATATTCCATTCAGAAAGGCCTTGGCAGTTTTCGGGTCACCAGCCTTAAACCAGTAAACCCTGCAAACGGCCCGGATGATTACGAGAAACAGTGCATGATAAACTTTGAACATGGACTTACTGAATCACTGGAAATACGAGACTCCCCTGAGGGCAGAATGGTTCGCTATCTCGCCCCGCTTGATGTGAAGGATTCCTGCCTTGGCTGCCACGCTAGACACGGCTACAGCCAAGGTGATATCAGAGGTGCACTGTCAATCACCATCCCCATTGCCTGGGCTGATGAAAAAATGGCGCTTAATAATCGTTCCCTGCTCTTTATCGGAATAGTCAGCTTTGTATTGGTTTCTATCACCTTGCTTATTATGTTCAATACGTTGGTGGTAAGTCGACTGGAACGGCTCTCCAGCGCCATGACTTCTTTCCCCGAAGTCGAGCCGGACCAGGCATTACTCTCCAAAGGCAATGATGAGATTGCTGACTTAAGCGAACAATTCGTGGAACTGTGTAAGCGCCTGAATCAATCCAAAGCAGAACTGGACAATACGCGCAGACAGGCGTGGCTCAACGAGAAAATGGCATCCATGGGGATTTTATCTGCGGGTATTGCCCATGAAGTGAACAATCCCCTTGGCGGCATGCTCAATCTGGTAAAATCTCTGCGTGAGAATCCACAGGACATCGAAATGCAGGAACGATACCTGCCACTTATCGACAAGGGTTTAAAACGTATAGAACACACCATGAGACAACTCTTGAACTTTGGCCGTAAGGAGACACGGCAATACCGAAAAATAGAAGTTGGTGAACTGCTCAGTGAATGTCTGGAGCTGCTCTCTTACAAGATGAAGGGAATCACTATTGAGCAGGAACACAGACTTGAACAGGAATATTATGTTGATGCAGAGGCTCTTAAACAGGTTTTTATCAACCTTGGCCTGAACGGTATCCAGGCCATGCCGAACGGTGGCGTCCTCTCCATTATTTCAGCGCTACGAAATGATGAACTTTATTTTTACTTTAAAGACACCGGAATTGGCATTGCTAAAGAAGATATGACCCATATCTTCGATCCTTTTTTTACTACGAAAGATGTGGGGGTTGGCACAGGACTTGGCCTGTCTGTCACCTATTCTCTAATTGACCAGATGAGCGGCTCAATTTCCGTGGAAAGTGTCGCAGGAGTGGGTACTGAATTTATTGTAATTATTCCTGCAAAAAGTGACCATAAAATAGAGCGTGAGGAACAGAATGGCTAGAATACTTCTTGCTGAAGATGATGAGATTATGCGAGTCTCTGTCTACGACAAACTAAAACAGTTTGGGTGGCAGGTTGATGAGGTGGAAAATGGTCTTGAAGGCGTAAAACTCCTTGAAGAAAACGATTATCAGCTCGTGATTTCAGACATCCGCATGCCCGAATTGGATGGTGTCAAGCTCCTTGAGAAAGTAAAAGAGATAAGCCCTGAAACAGATGTTATCATTATGACTGCTTACGGATCCATTGACGATGCACTGGACTGTCTGAAACGTGGCGCATCCGAATACATCCTCAAGCCCTTTGATATGGATGATCTGATTATCCGCTGTAACCGGATTTTTGATATGCAGAGTGTGAAGGCTAAATGCACAACCCTTGAAGAGAACTGCATACTGCGTAAGAGTGATCTGGTGGGAAAAAGCCCTGCAATGGAACAGGTTTTTTCGATAATTGAGCAGGTTGCGCCCACCAATGCCACAATCCTTATTACCGGTGAATCCGGGACAGGTAAAGAGCTTGCCGCAAGGAGCATCCACAAAAGAAGTTTACGCAAAGACAAAGCTTTTGTTTCAATTAACTGCGCGGCTATCCCCGAAGGCTTAATGGAATCAGAACTTTTTGGACATGAACAAGGCTCTTTCACTGGAGCCGACAGAAAACGGAAAGGTAAATTTGAGCTGGCCGACAATGGGACACTGCTACTTGACGAACTTGGTGACCTGCCAGGGCCTTTACAGGCAAAGCTATTACGCGTATTACAGGAAGGTTCCTTTGAGCGGGTTGGAGGGAGTAAAACCATCAGTGTGAATGTGCGGGTGCTTGCCTGTACCTCAAAAGACCTGCAAACAGAGGTAGACGAGGGACGCTTCCGTCAGGATCTTCTCTTTCGATTAAAAGTAATCCCCATTGTTATGCCAGCATTACGTGATCATAAAGAAGATATCCATGACCTTTGTCTCCACTTTCTAAAAGAATTCACCTCTCCCTATAACAAAGCATTTTCCATAGCAAACGAGGCTCTGACTTGTCTTGAATCCTACGATTTCCCAGGAAACGCACGGGAACTTCACAACCTTATGGAGCGGGCAGCAGTGCTTAGCAGTGGGCCTGTCATAGGAAGTGATGATTTACCAACAGAGCTGTGCAAACCTGATTCACATATCCATACAGGTTTTAAGCTGGCCGATAATATGGCAACGGCCGAGAGAGCCTGTTTACAAAAGGCGTTAAATCATTGCGAGGGAAATCGGACAAAAACGGCTGAATTGCTTGGGATCAGTAGAAAGAACTTGTGGGAGAAGTTAAAGAATTATGGGATAAGTTGAGTCTTTGCTGCTTGATTTTAAACCCAGATTATAGAGCTATAGCATTCACTATCAGATTCCGGATCGGGTCCGGAATGACCTAAGTGCTATAGTACGTGAAGGTTACAGTTTGTAGAGTTTTTCATCGTGAGCAGGCTCCTGCTTCTTTGGCATCATTTTTTTCTTTACTCCATCAACGGTAAAAAGGTCATCACCATCCAGACTATTTCCCATTTCCTTTTCAATGAGATCAGGATCTTCACCCTTTTCCATTCGGGAAATGGCTTCCTCCATGGTGTCACCCAGTTGCACACCCGCTTTTTCGGTGAATTTCCGCATAAGCGTCGCCATCTGTTTTGGATCTTCCTCATTCATGCCTTCTGCTTCTGACATAAGCGAAGTAAAAGCATCTTCCATTTTAGATTCATCTACTCCTGCCATGGGGTCACCTTCACCCTCTTCTGCTTTGCCGATGGTTGCAAAAGTAGATATTTGACGACTTATTTCTTTTTTTCCACAGCGTGGACAATCCGGTTTGGTGCTGGTGTCTACACGACTTGAAAGGAAATTGAAGATCACATTACAGGTGTCGCAGTAGAATTCGTATATTGGCAT
>JAOZLM010000210.1 GCA_029934815.1 Desulfocapsa sp.
ATTCCGGATCAGGTCCGGAATGACGTAGCACTTAGAATTCTATACGAAAACTGTACACACCCTCTTCTATTACACTCTGAACTTTGTACCCTGAATGATTAAAAATCGCCTGCATACCGCGGTTTTCCCGTAAAACTTCAGCTGTAAAGCCAGCAATACCATTAGACTTTGCAATATTTATCAGGTGGCGAAACATAAACACCCCCATACCTTTACGCTGATATTCATCACGAATAACAAAAGCTACTTCTGCACGATTTGTTTTTTCATCAAGGTAATACCTGCCAACAGCAACAATATCATCACCATGTGCTTCAGGGATTGTTCCAACAATTGCGACATCGGTTCGATGATCCACATACACAAAATTCTGGATCTGCTGACTGCCAAAATTTTGATTATGACTCATAAACCGGTAATACAGGGTTTGCTGAGAAAGATCATATAACAAGTCTCTGAGTAAGGGTTCATCAGTGGGGTGAATCGGCCTGAAAGAGACTTCTGTACCACTGTCAAGCAGATAAGTGGTTTTCATCATATCCTGTGGAGCGACCACAAACTTACCTTCAACCTGCTCAAAATCAGGCCTGATATATTTGGCCTCAATTGCATCTTTTAGCAACTGTTCTCTGTGATCCGGATGCGCAATGGAAATAAGTGCCAGGGTTCTGTCCTGAACAGATTTGCCATGAAGATATGCCACACCATATTCTGTAACCACATAATGAACGGTTGCACGACTCACAACCACTCCGGCTCCACGACTTAGCCTTGAATTAATTCTTGATGTACCATCGCTTCTGGTGGATGGCATGGTAATAAGTGCCCTGCCACCATCTGATCGTGCGGCCCCTCTGTTAAAATCAACCTGTCCGCCAACACCTGAATAGAAAACACCATCTTCAGAGTCTGAGCAAACCTGTCCGGTAAGGTCAATCTCCAGCGCCATATTAATCGACACCATCCGATTCTGTTTTCCAATCACATAGGAGTCATTTACATATTCGGTTGGGCGAAAAGAAAACATAGGATTATCATCTATAAAATCATACAGCTCCTTAGATCCCATACAAAAACTGGCGACAACCTTCCCTCGATCTGTGGATTTTCTATTGCCGCTGACGGCACCACACTTTATCAGTTCGAGTAAATCATCTGTTATCAATTCTGTATGAATACCTAAATCGTGTTTTCCTTTTAAGGCACCAATTACAGCCTGTGGTATTCTTCCAACACCGGGCACTCTGCCAATACCAAACTGAACAGTTGATCCACTGGGAATTAACGCGGATGCAAGTTCTGCAATTTGAGCACTTATTGGATGAGGAATTTTTGATTTACGTTCAAGAAGTGGTACATCGGCCGGAACCAAAATATCAAGATCATAGACATCAATCAGGCTGTCTCCGCGAGTCCAGGGCATTTGCGGATTAACCTGAGCAATCACAAGGGATGCATTTTCTGCTGCACTTTTGACGATATCAACAGAGACACCAAGACTCATTTTTCCGCGGGAATCAGGTGGAGTGACCTGAATTAATGCAACATCAAGGGGGAGCTGACCTGAATCAAAGAGTCTTGGGATATCAGACATAAGAACAGGGGTATAATCCCCTCTTCCTTCCTGTATTAATTCTCTTACATTGTGCCCGATAAAAAAAGAATTGACCTTAAAACAACTGGCAAATTTTTTATCGGCGTAGGGAGCATTTCCCTTGGTAAGCAACTCAACAATTTCCACATCTGCGAGATTTCCGGCAATTTTGGTCATTGCTTCCACAAGAACCGTTGGCTCACCGCAACCGGTTCCCAAGAACACCCGGTGCCCAGATTGTAACTGCGATAAAGCCCGCTTTGGGGTCTTTATCATATCCTTGTAGGTTTCTTTCCAGTTAAGATCGTATTCCATTTCCTTCCCTACTCCTTTTCCTGCAATGGGGCCAAAGTCATTCGAACATCTGCAACTATTGGTTCTGAACCAAAATCACCAACTATAAACGGATTAATATCAAGTTCCAGAATCTGTGGAAAATCAGTGGTTAACTGACTGATTCGCTGCAAACCCGAAGCAATAGCTGCAAGATCTACTCCTTCCTGCCCACGCCTTCCCTGTAACATTGCATAAGATTTAGTAGATTTCAGCATCTGGATAGCTTCCTGTTCGGTTATGGGCGCAAGGTGAAAAGTTACGTCTTTCATAACTTCCACAAAAATTCCGCCAAGACCAAACATAAGCATTGGACCAAACTGAGGATCTCGTGTCATACCGATAATAACTTCCAGCCCCTTGCTAATCATGTTCTCAACATAAACCCCTTCAATTCGAGCTTCAGGAGATTTTTTCCTGATTTTCAAATTCATCAGCTCATAACTGTCATCTGCAGCCTCACCATTGGCTACATTTAGAAAAACACCTCCAAGATCGCTTTTATGGATGATATCGGGAGAGACGATTTTCATAGCTACTGGAAAGCCTATTCTTTCAGCAATTTCTCTTGCTTCCTCCGAGCTCGAAGCAAGCCCTCCATCGGGGACGTGAAAGCCATAGGCACCGAGCACATCTTTTCCTTTTACTTCACCAAGCTGCAATCGTCCGGTTCGCTGTCGTCGTGACAAAATTCTTTCAACACGTCTTCGGTTTACCCTGAAACGAGTTACCATCCTGGGCGGGCGCTCTTTCCAGTTAGCATACTCACTCATGCCTTTTAGAGCAGTGACAGCACGTTCAGGAGATGGATAATGGGGAAGTCCTGCAGCCGTTAATTCCTGGCGGGCAGAAAAAAGAGCAGAACCACCCATAAAAGTGGCAACAACTGGTTTAACACCATCGAGACTATTGGCAATTGCCTTTGCTGTTTCAGCAGGTTTACTCATGGCCTGGGGTGAGAGTATTACAAGGATGGAATCAACGGATGCGTCGGCCTGGGCAGCTTTGATAACAGATGCGTAACGTGAAGGATCAGCATCACCTAAAACATCAATGGGGCTGGAACTGTTAACGGGAGAAAGTAGTTCATGACTTAAAAATGTGGTGACTTTATCATCAAGTTCCGCAACTTTCATTCCGGCATTTTCTACGGCATCAGCAGCCAGAATTCCGGGGCCGCCAGCATTTGTAACAATAAGAACATTGTCACCTTTTGGCAGTGGCTGCATGGATAATGCAATTGCCACATCAAACAGTGCGTCAAAACTATCTGCCCTGATTACGCCGGATCGCTTAAAAACAGCTCCATAAGCTGAATCTTCTGTGGCTAAAACACCGGTGTGAGAGGATGCCGCACGAAGACCGGCTGCTGTGGTTCCTGATTTAAGGATTATTACCGGTTTCTTTGACGATGCTTCTTCTGCTGCTTTAACAAAATCTTTGCCTGTGGCAATATCTTCAAGATATCCAATTATGACCTTTGTATGAGGATCGTTTGCCAGATAGGAAAGGACATCCACTCCTGCGATATCAGCTTTATTGCCAATGGAAATCACTTTACTAAGCCCTAAATGATGTTCCTCTGCAAGATCCATCATCACGCTGCAAAGTGCACCAGACTGTGAGAAAACAGATATGTCTCCATGATTAGGTCTGGTTTTGGCAAAGGAAACGTTCAGGTTAAGCTCTGTATTTATAAACCCTAAACAATTTGGGCCAAGCAATCGCATTTCATGGCGTACACAAAAATCAGCAATCTCCTGTTCAAGCCTTGCCTCTTTATCACCAATCTCTTTAAACCCGGATGCGATAACCACAACACCCTTTGCTTTAACCTTTGGACAATCAGCAACAGCTTCTTTCACATATTGCTGTGGTAGAGCAATAACAACGAGATCGACCTCCTTACCGTACTCAGCAAGGGAAGGGTAGCAGGCACAACCAAGCAATGTATCAACGGCAGGATTAATGGCCACAATGTCACCTGCAAATCCGCCCTCAATCAGATTCTTAAGTATGGCGTGCCCTACTTTTCCTTCTTCCCTTGAAGCACCTACGACGGCAACACTTTCCGGCTCAAACAGACTTTTCAGACTCATTTTATTCTCTACTAGACAAAGCGTTTTACGGAGAATCCGTTATCTTCCAGAATTTCCAGTACTGCTGCAATTTTAAAGGTATTTATACGAATATAAATAGCATTATCATCATTTTTATTATGAATACGCAATAAGCGTGAGAAAGGGATCCGTTCTTTTTCAAAAAGGGTCACCAGGCGAGTCAGTATTGTTTCACTTCCGTCATCAACAAGACCAATCAAGACAGCACCCTTTTCGCCAACACCAAAAGATGTTTTATAGGCAGCTGTTAGATCACGGATTGAAAAAATACCTACTACCTGACCATCTTCAAGCACTGGTAAGGCACCCATCTGATCGCGATCAAACAGATACAACGCATCATCCAGTGTGGAATCAGGTGTTAACGAAATACAATCGGTGCTCATTATTTCAGCAACTTCTGTTTTTTCCACTTTTTCATATACAAGTCGGGATTCACTATCGCTAAGAACAGAAGATGGATATGCGGATCGTAAATCACGATCAGTAAGCATACCAACCAGGACACCCTGTTCATCAACAACCGGTAAATGCCTGAACAAGTAATCGTTGAGTAACGCTCTTGCCTCGGGAAGATGCATGGCGGGTGATACTGTGATGGGATCTTTTGTCATGTGACGTGAAATGTACATATTATGCTCCTTTTTTAATGGGAGTTAAAAGGATGGATTCGTAAAAACTCTTCATCTTCTTCGTTACT
>JAOZLM010000211.1 GCA_029934815.1 Desulfocapsa sp.
ATTCCGGATCAAGTCCGGAATGACGGAAGCTGTGCCTGAACTTTATTGGCAATCATTATCCTTGTTAAGTAAAAACAACCTTACAAAAACGACGTTTCCCAACTTTCACCAGTAATTCTCCCTGTGGTGAAACATTGGTCTTCATATCAGTCACTTTCTTGCCATCCAGTGACACTGCATTCTGCTTAATCATCCGTCGACCATCTGAGGTTGATTTTACCATCTCAAGATCCACCAGCAACTGAGGCAACCAGATATCCTCATCACTGCTTATTGTTTTTTCCGGAACATCATCAGGAATGCCGCCTTTTTGAAATACTTTGGCAAAGTTTTCTTCTGCCAGGATGGCTGCCTCATCAGAATGAAAACGAGCAGTCAGCTCACGGGCAAGTTTTTGCTTCACTTCTTTGGGATGAATCTTTCCTGCTTCCATCTCTGTTTTTAATTCTGCAATCTCTTCACGACTCAAATCACTGAGCAGATCGTAGTAGCGGAACATCAACTCATCAGATGCAGACAGCACCTTACCGTAAATATCATTTGCAGGCTCAGCAACACCAATATAATTGCCCAGCGACTTACTCATCTTATTAACACCATCAAGCCCTTCAAGTAGTGGTAACGTCATTACCACCTGTGGTGCCTGGCCTCGTGAACGTTGCAAATCACGGCCCATAAGCAGATTAAATAGCTGATCTGTTCCACCAAGCTCAACATCGGCTTCAAGGGCAACAGAGTCATAGCCCTGAATCAGGGGATACATAAATTCGTGGATGGAAATGGGACTTCCTTCTCTGAATCGTACTTTAAAATCCTCACGCTCAAGCATTCGTGCCACAGTCAGCTCAGATGCGAGGCGAATCATATCGAAAGAATCAAGCTTCCCAAGCCATTCAGAGTTAAAAACGACCTTTGTTTTTGCCGGATCAAGAATCTTAAAGACTTGCTCTTTATAGCTTTCAGCATTTCTGGCCACATCTTCTTTGGTGAGCGCTTTTCTGGTTTCAGATTTACCGGTGGGATCACCAATCATTCCGGTAAAATCACCAATCAGAAAAAGAACCTGATGGCCCAGATCCTGAAAATGTTTGAGCTTTTGCAAAAGTACCGTGTGTCCGAGATGTAAATCAGGAGCAGTGGGATCAAAACCAGCTTTTACCCGAAGTGGTATTCCGGTTTCTTCTGATTTTTTGAGTTTTTTGACTAACTCATCATGGGAGTGGCAGTCAACCACTCCCCTTTCCAGGAGTGCTATTTGTTCTTCAATTGTAGGCATCGTTCTATTTTATTCAGTTTATTAAATTTTAAGTACCAGTGAAACTCTGCTATTGCTCGTCATTCCGGACTTGATCCGGAATCTCTATGTTGTTGCAATTACAAGATTCCGGATCAAGTCCGGAATGACGGCTTATCCATATTTTCCTTTTTACAAAGTCATCTTATTTGACAAGCTCGTAAAAAGTTAAAGACTCGATGACTAAGAAAAAAACTTCCTATTCGAGGAACGTGCCCGTAGGAAATACCCTTGGGTTCCAAATTTAATGGAGTGAGATTTACTTAAGCAAGTCGTAACGGCAGCAAATTTGCAGAGACGAAGAAGATGAAGAGTTTTTACGACGCCATCTTATTTAGCGTATTGTACTGCCCGGGTCTCACGAATAACCGTCACCCGAATCTGTCCCGGATAGGTCAGTTTTTCTTCAATGGATTTAGCTATATCCTGACTGAGCAAGGTCGCCTCACCATCTTTCACTTTTTGAGAATCAACAATAATCCGCAGATCTCGTCCCGCCTGAATAGCGTAGGATTTTTCCACGCCATCAAAGGCAGTTGCTATTGCTTCAAGGTCTTCAAGACGTTTCACATAGGATTGCAGCATCTCTTTACGAGCGCCTGGTCGTGCCCCTGACAGGGCATCAGCAGCTTGTACCAGCACATCAAGAACTGATTGCGGCGGTTCATCCTCATGGTGAGCACCAATTGCATAAACAACCTCTTCAGACTCGCCATACTTTCTGGCCAGATCACGACCAATAATTGCGTGAGATCCTTCAACTTCATGGTCAACAGCCTTTCCAATATCGTGGAGCAAACCGGCGCGTTTGGCAACTTTAACATCAATACCAAGCTCTGCAGCCATAATACCACAGAGAAAGGCAACTTCTAAAGAGTGCTGTAATACGTTCTGACCATAACTTGTGCGGTATTTCAAGCGGCCGAGGATGTGAATAAGATCGGCATGTACGCCATGGGCACCGACATCAAATGTTGCCTGTTCGCCCGCCTCATTCATCACCCCATCAAGCTCTTTTGTAACTTTTTCTACAACTTCTTCAATGCGGGCAGGGTGAATCCGACCATCATTAATAAGTTGCAGCAGTGCAAGACGGGCAATTTCACGACGAACAGGGTTAAAACCGGACAGAATAACGGCTTCAGGTGTATCATCAATAATGATATCAATACCCGTTGCAGCTTCAATCGCGCGAATATTTCGCCCCTCACGGCCAATGATCCGGCCTTTCATTTCATCACTTGGAAGCGGTACCATGGAAACAGTCTTGTCGGCGACATAATCACCAGCGTAACGGGAAATCGCCAGAGCCAGAATATTCTTGCCCTTACGATCAGCCTCCATTTTCATTTCATTTTCAATACGCGCTAAACGCTTGGCGGCATCCATGCGAGCTTCGCTCTCAAGGGATTCCATAAGCATTTTTTTCGCTTCATCCTGGCTGACACCGGAAATCTTTTCCAGCTGAATACGCTGTTTCCCGATAAGGAGGTCTGCCTCCTTATTTTTTTCAGCGACTGCCTGCTGTTGCCGTTTCACTACATCAAACTGGCCATCCTGCTCTTCCTTTCGTTTATCAAAGGCAAGCCATTCTTTTTTCAACGCTCCCTTTTTCTGACCGAGACGGTTTACTTCTTCCTTAAGGTCATGTTTTTCCTTGCGAATTTCATCACTTGCAAGCTGTTTTTGTTTATATGCAGCTTCTTTAGCTTTTAACAGATTCTCTTTTTTAACTTGTTTTGCCTCGGAGATAGCTGTTTCAAGGATCTTTTTCCCCTGAGTATTTATATCGGCCGCATGTCCTTCAACAAGAAGTTTACGCAAAAACACCCCGCCAACAATGCCGGCAATGAGGCCCGCTGCGACATACGCCATTAATTGGTAATCCATACACACTCCCTCACAACAGTGAGAGTTGACGGAATTGTGGAATAAAGAAATCGAAGAGGGAACGAAAGAAGAATGTTTTATGCTACATACAAGAAATTATATATTAAATACGTACACATAAGACACGAAAGACCCTGTATTAAAATCCAAAGAACCCTACGCATTAATTACTAATTCACGAAACAGCGTAAAAGTACAGAATCACCCAACTATAAAAAATCGATCCACTAAAAAAGTGGTCGTAATTATCTTTTTTCGTCTTGCTTTACAAATCTCTATCCCTGCTTCAGTCAGTCTCACAGGATAGTTCCGTCTATTTATAAGCAATGAGCAACAGTCAAAGCAGTAAAATTTTCGGAATATAAAAACAGAATCGTATGATTCCATACCATTCTGAGAAAAGTATAATCCCCCAGCCTGCCGTGTCCCCAGGAACGTAGAACCTATATAATAGGTGGACAGACCCATAACTCCGTCAGAAAATTCGCAAAACGATCTTTCTTAAAGAGCAAGAGAGGTTGACCTTTTTTTGAGAGTTGGCTCAACAACACTGAAAATCACCAACAGGCCAGGGAAACTCTTAACTAAATTATTATAAAAAACAAAAGTGTCTTTACGAACACTTCAAAATACCTTGTAATACACCTTAAGATACTAGTACCGGTGATGAATGGTAAGCCGGTATAAGTACCTTAACCAAATTCTTTTCAAAAAAACACGAAAAGAATTTATAAGGTACTAATTACTATAAAATATAGCAAATTTTTGCGAAAACGAAAACAGAATAACGCTACTCTTCAGGGATTAACTGCTCCGCAATCTGTCCGCCAAGCTTTAGAAGTCGCTCATCTGTTTCCTGTTTATACTTTGCAAAATCCCTTTTCAGCTCAACATATCGTGATGCAATATTTAAGCTGGCCAGCACTGCAACTTTACCAACGGGAATAGAACCGGAAGCGCTGGAACCACTGTTCTCTTTTACCAGCTCTGTCACCATCCTGATAATTTCATCAACTTCTTCTTCAGGTGCAGCAGTATAAAAGGCAAATTCATGCCCTATGAGTTCAAAGCGGACAAGTCGTTCCAAATTGATCCTCTCTCCTGGAGTTCAGCAGCTTATATTATTCGGCAGCGGCTTCAGCACTAAAAAGATTTCCCTGTACACCAGATTCTTTTTTATCCTCTTCAGCTTCCGCCTCAGACTCTGTTTCTTCACTGCTTTCCTCTTCATCAACTGACATTTCGGCATCAGCAGTTGCAGATTCCCACGCCTCAATTTTACCAATTAATCCGCTAACTCTGCTGGAGATTTCACCACGCTCACCTTCCATGGACGCAATTTCATCCTCAAGATTTACAATACTTGCATCACGACGTTCTAACCGTTCGCTCAGCTTCTTATTATTGCCCTGCAGATCGTTATACTTTTCAAGAAGGGTGGAAACAAAACCTTCAAGTTTCGCCAGTTCATTTTCTTCGGTCATATCGTTTACTCCATATTATTTATCGTACAAATCAATTTTCTTTACGTTTGCTGGACTCGTAAAAAG
>JAOZLM010000212.1 GCA_029934815.1 Desulfocapsa sp.
TTGTGTTGCTTTATTATGCCTCTGGCTTTTTATTTAAGGCAATTTGTAATTCTTCAACCTGCCGACGTAAATCTGCAAAATCTGCATTAGTGGGAATGTCGAGTTTTTTGATTTCCCTTTCAATTATCTGGCTGATTTTAAGATCTAAGGAATCCTTAATCGAGGCGGTTTTTTTGACCAGTTCCCGAACAAACTCTTTGCCTTCATCTTCCTTGATTTTGCCCTGTTCTACGAGATCATCTTTCAGTGCTTCGATTTTTTCCTTAGTGAGAAATGCAGCTCCAATGCCAGTGTATGCAATGTTCTTCAATAGTTCTTTCATGATACTCTCCTTGGTTTGTAGATGAATTGATGATTGTGTATTTGTGTGCATTAAGCATATATCCTTTTTTCAAACTGAAAATAATGGCTCTTCATGAAACAAAATACGCTTTAGTCGGATGAACCAACTTTATTGACTCCATTGACAGAAAGGAGTGAATCAACAATAAACTCCTGATAATCCAGTATGTTTTGAGCAATATTTTTCAACATATAGTCATAGTTTCCGGTTATGTGGTAACATTCAGTTACTTGCGGTAAACTTGCAAGTTGTTCCGCAAATTCAGCTGCAATTTCCGGTGAGTGCGGAGAGATGATGACAAAGGTAAAGGCAATAATATCCAGACCGATTGAATCAATATTTTTTGTCTTTTTTACCACTTGGACTCCTGCAAAACCATTATTCCCCTACCCTAGCCACAGCACAATACACTCTTTTTCATATATATGCGAAATCACTAGTGTCCGGTTAAACAAGACTTAACAATGCATAACCTGTTGTTTTGTAAAAGTTAAACAACAAAAATGATTATAATCGACTTGAAAATCTATCCCTTTCTGTGTCAATTCTCCGGTAAAACCCTGGAGGGGAGCACACATGTACACTGGACGACTGATTTTCTCGCAGATTATGAACTTCATGCCGCTGCCGACTTTTCGCCGGTGCGTAGCCAAATACCAAGGCAATTTCAATATAAAAAAGTTTTCTTGCCTCGACCAATTTTTATGCATGGCCTCCGCTCAACTCACCTACCGGGAAAGTCTTCGAGATATCGAAGTGTGTCTTCGTTCTCAAAGCAAAAAGCTTTACCATATGGGCATTCGTGGCAATGTGGCCAGATCCACTCTTGCAGAGGGCAACGAAAATCGAGATTGGCATATCTATGCGGTATTGGCTCAAAATCTTATTGCCACAGCCAGAAAGCTCTACAGTACCGAAACCTTTCTTGGGGATTTGACGGAAACTGTTTACGCTCTGGATTCAACAACAATAGACCTTTGCCTATCAGTGTTTCCTTGGGCTTCTTTCCGCAAAACTAAAAGCGCTATCAAGCTTCACACGTTACTGGATTTGAGAGGAAATATTCCCACGTTTATCCATATTTCAGATGGCAAACTTCACGATGTCAATGCCCTCGATATCCTGCCCTTGGAGGCTGGAGCTTTTTACATTATGGATCGAGGATATCTGGACTTCAAACGACTGGATTGATTTGCGATCAAACAATTGTGTTAACAGGCGTCAAAAGCAAAAAAGAGTATCCAGAGAAACTACGGCGCATCAAATTCAAGCCCCCCAACACACTGAAAACTCATGTTTTTCTAACAAACAATTTCACATTGCTTTCATTAACCATTGCAAAACTATACAAAAGTCACTGGCAGGTAGAACTGTTTTCAAATGGATCAAACAACATCTCAGAATCAAAAACTTCTTCGGTACATCTGTGAACGCAGTAAAATCACAGATATGGATTGCCGTCTCAGTTTATGTGCTTGTGGCGATTTTGAAAAAGAATCGATTTATCAGCTAATTACAGAGCGAGACAACACGGGCGACGTAGCCCCTGTTAGTAAACAGCTTAAATTATACCACGAATAACCGGACACTAGTGATGCGAAATCAAATTTCGTTTTGCTGTCGATTTTAAGCATATTATATCTTTTCCAATCAGGAAGGTGGCAGAAGGAGGATAAAAATAGAATTTATCCCCATCGGTCGTTGCTACCCGGCTATTATCGCCATCTTGAGAAACCGGGTAAAAAGGAGAGCCATGCAAAGCATCAGGAGCAGCACTAACAGAAACACCTGCCAGCCGAAGTGCTCAAAGAACACACCCGGTAACACGGAGCCGAGAGTACCTCCCGTGTAGTAGAATGAAATATAAAGGCCGTTTGCTATTGCTTTATTCTCTTGCGCGAGTTTATTGACCAAGCCCGAAAGCAGTGAATGGGCCATAAACAGCCCCATGCAGAAAATAAACATGCCGAGAAACATAATCAGGTAGTGCTCAACCATGAAGGTGAGCGTACCCAGAGCGAAAATAACTATACCTGCACGTATCGCGTCCGGCTCATTGCCGAAAAACCGAATGATGACCCTGCTGTTTAAAGAGACAAGAATCCCCATACTGTAACCGAAGTACAGCAAACCGATACTGGCTTCCCCGGATGCCGGAGCCATCTGTTTTAATTCAAAAGGCAGGAAATTCATCAATGCTGAAAAAACAAAAAATAGGCAAAATATTACTGCATAAAGCCAGAAGAACTCTCTTGTCTTCAATAGTTCGACGATTTTAGAGACCTTTGGCCGGGCATATCTCATCTTGACATCGCGAGCCATGTCCCGTAGCAGATAGCAGGTCAACAGCAGGAACATGCCGAGAATGAAAAAGAAAAATCGCCAGCCAAAGAGATCGGTAAAAAAAGCAGATAAAAAGCGGCCAAGAAAACCGCCCATTATTGTCGCTGCAATATAGGTCGCAATGGCATGCTGTACCTTCTCCAGGGGAGAAGTGTAAGATATATAACTCATCAGAGATGTAAGTATGGCTGGAATCATCAATCCCTGGACCGCTCGAATGGCAAGCAGCAGCAGATAGTTGTCGGTCAGGGAGAAAACCAGCTCCAGTATACCAAGGCCGAAAAGAGCCCACCTGACCATCACCTTGGCCGGAAATGATTCCAGCAGATAACCGTAAAAAAGAGGCGCAAAACCGAGTGGAGCCATCATCAGGGTTGTAAAAAGGATGGCCTGGAAGTTACTCAGTTGAAATTCATCTTGAAATACCGGCTGAATAGGCTGGGCAGCGTAAAGAGAACAGATGGTTATGCAGGTGGCAAAGTAAATTATCTTCATTCAAAGAGGTAATGTCTGGTTAAGAAAGATTCACTGGAGGGAATAGAGACTCAACAACTATAGTTCCAATAGCATTTGGTCCAAAACCGGGCGTATTTCTGTTTTCTCCCAGGAACTGTGACAGAACCGCTTCCTTCTGTTCACTCAGGCCTGCAGCTATCTGGTTCGATATTCTAGTCCAGGTATCCGAATTCTCTCCAGTACTGCTTTTTTGCCGGTATTTATCGTACTCCCTGCCTTTAATATGTTTACCGACAATATTTCCGTTCAGGTTAACCGCGATTACCACTTCCGCACCCATGGCCCGACAGAGAGCAATCGGCACAGGGTCGACCAGGCCGCCATCCACCAGCCATTTGCCATCCAGATTGAATGACGAAAACAGACCGGGAAGGGCAATTGAAGCGCAAACACTGTCCAGAATATTACCCTTACGGAGCCAGACCGCACGGCCCTGTATTAAGTTCCGTGACCACCGCACCAAAGGATAAAGGAAGCGATTGAATATCAGCTCCTCCCAGATGTTGGCGGGCATACTCCATTATCTTTTCTCCCCGAAGAACACCTCCATCTAGTAAAAAAAATCCATAAACGTCAGGATATTCTTCCAGGTAAGGCTGTTTACCCAACGCTCCATGGCATCCAGCTGATTACCGGCATAAGCAACTCCCACAAAAGCGCCAATGGAACTGCCGGAACGATACCCGGCCGGATCCCCATATCCGTCAGCGCCCGCAGGACACCAATATGTGCCCAGCCACGCGCGGAGCCACTTCCCAGAGCAATACCGATACGGGCATCAACAGGATTGGACATTGATGGTTTTGTTTTTTGTTTCTTCCCCTGTTAACTGTTCATTTTTATCCCGTTGTAAGGTTGACCGTTATCAGGAACAGACTCATTATTCAGTGAACGTAACATTTTTCCGTCAGGCACGAAACATTATTTATCATCTTGTATCTTGTGTGCATGCTTCCTCAATTTCACGTAAAACCTCGCACCTTTTTTGCGTAGTAACCGGTCCGACAAGGTCGATCAAACGAATAATTTCTTCGCGTAGAAGGGTATGAAATTCTGCGATATGCTCTTTTGCTTTTTCGGTGACGCTTACCAAAACTTTTCGCCGGTCTTTATCACTGTATGCTCTGTGTAACCAACCACAGCTAACCATATGATTAACCATAACCGATGTAGACGGAGATGATACCACCATAATTTTTGCCAGTTCGCTGATGAAAATCCGATCATGGGCGATCACAATATCCAGCAGTTGCAATTGAGCAGGTGACGGCAGTGCCCTTTTTCCGTTCTTTTTACCGGCATCCATTCTCCAGGTGATTGTTCCCAAGAAAAAGTTACGAATCCGTTGACCAGTTAGGCAGATGAATTCAGCCTGTTTCTGTGAATCATAGAGTTCCATCAAATCCCCCAAAACATCACATACGGTCACGTCATTATGTTGCTTTATTATGCCTCTGGCTTTTTATTTAAGGCAATTTGTAATTCTTCAACCTGCCGACGT
>JAOZLM010000213.1 GCA_029934815.1 Desulfocapsa sp.
ATTAATAGACCTTCACAACAAATTCCAGCTTGTCTCCCCGAATACGGTTTACCGCAAGAGCTCTTAAGGCCTTACCGTCTGATCGAATCGTGATATTCCCCAATAGTCCCTCAAAATCGACGGTCGTATGAAGTTTACTGTTGATACACTCTTTGTCCGAAGACTCATTACAACGATTAACAGCATTCATTAAGATACCCATGCCCTCAACACCGATCGCTGGAAAAGTACTGTTCCGTCCCTCAAAAAGGGAGCGGAAAACCTTGATCGCTTTCCTGCCATACGCCGTCATTTCCTTATTGTTACTGTATAAATCCGTGGTAAAAAGCCCTTCAAGATATTGCGTTTCGTCTCTTTTTTCAGCAAACGCTCTGGTTAACAAACCATCTCCTCCCATCACCTCTGGAGACCAGCTAATGTCCTGCAACTCCTTTGATATCTCAATGACATTCTCAACGGCCATAGGCAAATACAGCAACTGAATCTCCTGCTCACGAAGATGTAACAATATTTCCCTATAATCCGTTGTCATCGAGGAAACTGAGATCACGTCATTAATTTCGCCTTCAATGGAACGAAATTTTCGAATAAATTCTTCGGAGAGCGATTTGGAATGGTAACTATCTGAATTTGTGAACACAGCAACCCGCTCAAGAAGCAATTCATCACGAACAAAAAGTGCTGCGACTCTTGCCTGAAAGGTATTATCAAAAGTTATCTGGCTCACATATTTCGTGTCTTTGCTGATGTCCGGATGGGAGGCAAGAAGGATAACCACCGGTGTCTGATAATGATCTGCCAAATCATTAATTGCCAGTGCTGCACCACTGCTTGAAGCAACGATTACAGCCGTCACTTTGTCTATCTCAACAAGTTTTTTTAAGGCCTTAACGGCCAATGCCGGTTCGTTCTTATCATCCACTATAAGCAATTCAATGGTGTCTCCATTGCTTAGATAGGGATCCATATGCAGTACTGTTTGTACTCCTTGCAAACTGTCTTCGCCCAAGACCTTATCCGGTCCACTCACTGGTCCGATAAATCCAATTCGGATACTGTTTCCACTTGGCGCTATCTTTTTCTTCTCTTCACTGCAGCCTGACAAACCAGCACTAAGCAAAAAGACAATAAGTAATGTAGTTATCTTATTCATAGATTCTCTAGGGGATATACATAACCTGTACTCTAATCATCACCGTATCCGAGAAATTAGACTGAATTTTCTTTCTCAACTGATTCAGATCATTTCTCGTCAATGGTTCCCGTACCAGCACACGAACAAAGAGAAGTTTTGCATCTCTCTGATGCACCATTTTTGCCTGTTGAACAATAAGATATTTATCATTCACCAAAAAACGCTCCTGCTTCCAGTTCTTTTCAAGCACCGTAGTGTCAACAAGTTCATTATAGGAAAGATAGAGGGGAATGCTTATTCCAATTAAGAGAATTCCTATAAAAACGACCCCCCATTTATCACGAACCACCGGGGAGTAGCCAAGGAGTCGAAAGGTAAAAGTGGCTGCCAGCGTAATGCCAACCAGATTCGTTGAAAACAGAAGGAATGCCTGGGCAAAGAAAGAAAGGTCTCCCATGCCAAGCCCAATCCCTGCAACAGCAAGAGGAGGCACCAGGGCCACAGCAATGGATACTCCAGCAAGACTCTGCAGGATCTTTTTATTTGATTTTGTATAAGCTCCTGCTACCCCTGCGACAATGGCAACGCCAAGATCAAGAAGACTGGGGTGCAGGCGTGCCTGCATCTCCATTGTTATGGGCTTATGTGGAAAGAGAAACGATATAAGACTGGCAGCAGTGAGAGCGATAAGAATGCCCACCAAAATGGTAACCATTGAAGACTTGGAAAGTTTTGTATCATGACGCAGCAGTCCCATGGCCAGAGCCACAATGGGTGCCATCAATGGAGCAAGGAGCATGGCTCCGATGACTACAGCATTACTTGATTGGTACAGTCCAATGGCGGCAAGCATGGTGCTCAATACCATCAAAACCAGATAGGTGGGCTGAATCAGGGCATCTTCCCGCAACGAAATAAACAGATCCCGAAAACGCTCTTCGGATGCGTAAGCAAAAAACGGGATCCTTTTTTTTACCGCTTTGGCAAGTTCTTTACCAGCCGGAAGATTCTTAATCTCTATTCGTTCATTATTTTTTGCACCTTCCCCAGTTAACTCCCGCAGCCCTTCTCCCACATTGATCCGTACTGCCCGTGGCAGAGTTTCACAATGAAGCGGTGTCTGAGTTATATTCTCTCCATCAATGACCACCTCAAAGGGTTCTTCCGTTTCAATTGTTATTGCAGGACTCTTTATATACCCAATAGTGCTGGGAATACGTTTGCGTTGTCCCCGGCAAAGAAAAGTCTGATACAAAAAAGTGAAATAATCGACAATGGAAGTGGGTGCAGTAATCACCATGGAAATCATACCATCGGTGAGTGCACTGTCGTGGGAAATAAGTCGGGAAGCCAGAGTCCGTTTATGACGCTGCACGATCATACAGCCACTGGCCGCTGTCTTGATTGTTTTTCCACCTTCCGTAAGATACTGGAAAGAGAGGAGCCGCAATCCCCACAAGCTTTTGAAGGCATTGAGTGTCGAGATAATTGGATTAAGATTACTGGGAGAATCGATCAGTGGCAGTCTGCCAATTGCTGCCTTAAAGACCAGGATATGCTTATTGCAGAGAATGACATCCATTACCTGTGCATCTTTTCGCAGGGCTATCTCAAGAGCATCCTCAAATTTTTTCGGTAATTCATAACAGTTTCTCAGGTTTCTCTGTCCCTGCCCTGGAAGAATACCAATGGTAAAATCATGCCCCATATTCAGAGCTATGACGGATTTAAGTTTACTCAAGGGGGCTGCCACAACAACATGTTTATAGCGTTGCAGGAACTGGTCTGGATTATCCAGAAACTCCCGCAGCGGAACAGGTTTAACCCGGCAAGCATAGGGATTGTTAACAACCTGCTCAATGAGTTCCTCTCTTTGGGGAACATAGAGGAACAGAGCTGTTGTTACATAAGATTCCATAAACTTATCCCCCTCACCTTAATCACCAGTACCGGCTGCTACTTTTTTCTCAACATTCCGATTTTTCCAGGCCATTTTACAAGCCTCTCGCCCATCCTGGGGTCTTTCACCAACGAACAACCGCCGAACCGGAACATGGAGCGGACTGGTAATAAAGGAAGCCAGTGAAGTTGTAAGGCGAAGTTTATTTATACCGATCTTGAAATCTTCAAAACTGCCACCAACCTTCACCGGAGTAGCCAGACTGAAGAACTCCGGTCGTTTCGCCTTGGGTACGGCTTTCACCTTGAATACTCTTGTTTTGAAATTGATATTCGCTTCCCCCTCGATACTCATATGGGTCGTATCCAGAAAGAGTGCCCGTTCCTGCATTAAACCATCTTCCATACCAAAACTTGCTACCAGACAGTTGATGGTGGATGAGGGTTCCTCGTCGACTTCCGAGGCAAGAGCTGACAAAAGGTTTGCCGCCCAGAGATCAACAAGGCTTGCATCAAAATTTACAGGAGCAAAACCCAGATCGAAATGTCCCTCGGCGTGGGTCATCAACTCACTAATTCCGGGTGCAGTTGAATCCAGCTCTATGTTCAGAAAAAGCACACCACCCATGGTTGCTTCTGGCTTGATACGCCGTGAGATAATACCAAGATCTATTCGATCAATTACGGCGCCCAAATGAATTTCCGCCTCCGTCTCCGTTGGATAAAATGAGAAATCCAATTCTGCTGTCCCATTAACAAGATCAAGCTGCAAGGGATTTATGGCAAAACGTCCATCCTCCAAGGTTGATTGCAAAGAGCCACTACCCAGCAGATCATTACCGGACAAAACCTTTGCCATCTTGATAGTCAATGTGGCATTAAGTCGTGACAGAGCTTCAGGCGATAACAGCGAGGGGGCTTCCTTGTCTTCAGCTAACTCCTCTTTCTTTTCGGAAGAGTCCTTTCCTTCAGGGCTCCATTCACCAAGGGCAAAATCATCAAGCTGGAGGACGTTGCTGACAAGCTGTACTTGCACGTCAGGGCGTTCTCCACTATCATTATAATGCATACTTCCTGTTAAATCACTACTCCCAACTGTTATGCCAAGATCTGATAAGTTATAGCCGGTCTCAGTGGCAGCAAATTGTGCTTTCAGACTGTAGGGGCCAAAAGGTGGAAGAGAAATATTCAGGAATTCATTTAAGCTATCCAGTTTGCCTCCTTTCAGACTCATTTCCAGATTAAACGTTTTACTGTTTACCGGTAAATCCACAGCACCACTAAAATCAAGTTCTGTCCCTGCTGCAGCAAATGAGATTGTAACAGGCAATTCTCCAGGATCTGTAACATATTGCACGAGGGGCATCCCCTCCAGACTTATGACAACTGGAGTTACACCAACTGCACCACTTAGAGCAATCACAATGGGTGAATCTGGCTTTGCCGCGATACTGCCTTCAAGATCACTGATACGTAAATCTTCCCCTTTTTTCGGATCACTTAAATCCAACATTCCACCTGTAAGCCTGAACGCAAATTCCGACTGACCGAGCAGCTCATGGAGACTCTTTCCTCTAAGCTGAAGAGCAAGGGAAAGCTCTTCTGTGGATGCCTTGACATTCTTCGCAACATTTAGCCAGGAGAGCAATCC
>JAOZLM010000027.1 GCA_029934815.1 Desulfocapsa sp.
ATCTACCCCGTTTTCTCCTGCCAGTAGTGTCGCAAGAGCGATGCTTTCATCTCCGGCTCTGTCTGTATCTCTATTTAGCTGCATAGGGCCTCTTTTACTGCTCGACCAAGTTTTGCCATTGAGTAAGGTTTTTTGATAAACACACCTGCACCAAGCTCAAGAGCCTTTTTTATATCATCACTCTCGGAAAAGCCACTGGCGATAACAGCTTTCTGATCTGGATATAATTTAAGTATTTCTTCGTAGGTTTGACACCCGTTCATACCCGGATCCATCAACATATCCATTACAATCACGTCAACAGCAGTTTCCTTTACAAATTCCAAAGCCAACTCACCGGAACAGACTGAATCCACTTTATACCCCATGAATCCAAGCATCTGGTTGGCAAGGTCTCGTAATTGAGGTTCATCATCTACTACTAGAATATGCTCACTTGCACCGGTAACTTGTTTTACTGTATCAACATCGGAAGAAACGATGGCTTCTATTGTATTTACCGGAAAAAAGATCCGAAAAATGGTTTCTCCTTCACTACTCTTAACAAAAATTCTTCCATTGTGATCATGGACAGTGTTCCACACAATGGCCAACCCAAGGCCTGTTCCACTGTGTCCCATAACCTTCTTTGTATAGAATGGTTCAAAAATATGCTCTAAATCCACAGCCGCAATACCAGGGCCATCATCTTGAACAGTGAGCAAAACATAAGAACCCGGCTCCAATTCGTGCTCAAAAATATCGTTTTTTTCAACCACTTGATTTCTGGTTGAAACTGTTACAGTTCCTGCATCACTAAGAGCTTCCATTGCATTTGTTATCAAATTCATAATAATTTTTTTAATATGCACGGGGGAGCAGGAGATGATGGGGTTTTGTGCCTTAAGTTGTCTTGTACAAATATTTCCTGGATGCGAAGATTTAAGTGTCACGCATTCAGGAGAATCAAGGTACTCCTGAATCAGAGTGTTGAGATCATTAGGTTCCCGCGTACTGGCAGCACCTCTGGCAACCGTAAGTAGATCATCAACAATAATAGTTGCCCTTTTTCCTGATTCCTGAATTGCTTCAATTGGTTTTCTTAACTTGCTGGACTGAGGTAACTGTAAAAGTAGAAGTTCAGGGTAGCCGACGATGCCTGCAAGAATATTATTTAGATCGTGCGCTACACCACCAGCCATCAAGCCGATGGCCTCCATCTTTTGGGCACGAAGAAGATTAACCTGCATTGCTTCTTTTTCATTTGCATCTCTATTTATTTGGATGATCTGAGAGGTACTGTTGGCAACGCCCTCTAACAATCCAACCTCCTGAGGATTTATCGCATATTTGCTGAAAAGAGCAATAACACCCACAGGAACACCTTTATCTGAAAACAGGCGGTATCCGGCAAAGGAAAGTAATCCATGCTGTTTGGCCCAGTCATGATCATGCACTCGAGGATCGTGTGTGACATCATTGGTCATAAAATTTTCAATATCTCCAGAAGCTATCATTCCGATTTTGTAACAACCAAAAGGAACTCTGCTATGAAAGCTGCTATCAAGACCTGAATAACGTCCTGAGCTGGCGACAAGATGAAGACATCGTTTCCGGTGCCGACAGGCGTGAGGACCGTCTGTGATATTGGCATGGGGGCAACCGTAATCACATCGATCCCCTGGTTTAATAATCCAGATACGACAGAAATCAGCATCGAAAGTATTAACAACAGCCTCGGTGACATGGGTTAACTTTTTATCGAAATGTCCCACCCTCAACAGCTCTTCTCGTAAATTATTAAGACGCACAATTTGTTTTTCCGCCTGCTTGCTCTTTTCTATCTCTTCACGGAGCTGTTCGACTTTCTCGCCCAGACGTTGAACATTTACGTTATAATTCTCTGCCAGGTGTGATTGAGTATTTTTGCTATGCGCCAACTCGAGATTCAGTTGTTCATTCTGATTCAGAGCCAATTGTCCAACGGAGAGCATGTCGAGGTAACTTGCGGCGATACTTGCCAGATCGGCAAGCATGGGCTCGGGCACACCCATATGCCAGAGTGCTGGACCTAATGGAGTGAAAAAGAACAACTCATTTGGGGTAATGATGACACCTTGGATACGTTTCGTAAAGTTATCCAGAAGTGATGTGACATCTTCACAAGAATCTGCGTAAATAGCCACACGCCCACCTAATAAGACATGTTTGGTGGGATTTATGTTTTTGAATCCTTCGGGTGGATTCGAGATGAGGCTGATAAAATTATTCTTCATTGGGAAGCATACCGATTGTGAGAATAATTGAAGTCATATTATGAAATAATGTCTCCTCATAGCTCCCCCCTTCACTCTTTAAGGGGCCAATTTCGCCAAATGAAGGGTAGCCAATAAGGGCTTTCAATGCAGGACACCCTTTGAGAATCTCCTGCGGTTCAAATTTCAGTCCATCTTTAAGTACAGACTTTCGACCAGCACAGCTGACAATTATGGTGGCTTCCGGTTCAAATGGAAGTTTACTCAAGTCGCTGGCGATGTCCCTGATATTCGAAATAATCATTTCGGGTGGAGTGAGACAAATTCGTGCCTCACTGCCTTTCTCTATGCTGCCGAATAGCTCAGCACTGCCGCTGTAATCAATATCCGGTACTCTGATACAACGAACAGTCCTTTTCCCGGCTTTGTTTGTCAAATCAAGAGTTACCATGCCCATGTCCACATCAGCAAAAGGTTTTCCCAGTTGCCTTTCCACAAACGTCATGACCGGGATGTCGTTAATGGTTCTAACCAGCTTGTCATCACACGCTGTGACGATACCCATCTCTCCAAGGGGGTGCTGCTGGTTGGCAAAACTAATATCAAAGGCAAGCGGCCCTTCAACAGCAAGCATAACTATATGGTCTGTCGTTACCTGCCTGTTTGCATAAACAAAACACTGTTTTCTCTGGAAATCGTCTCCGGCAAATCCACCGACAACAGGAATCGATGTAGTTTCCTGGATAGCTGAAATGATTTTGGTTGCATCAGCACGGAAATCGGAAGCCATGAAATAGAGTGCAGGGGCATCAGAACAGGCCTGTCGGAGACTTTCCAGACACCTTTTGGTGGCACAGTCGGGGGCTTCTTGTGCACCGCCTTCAAGTGTCAGATGCCATTTGATTGCTTTCCCTGAGTTAATGGCAAGCGCTGCAACACCGATATTACCGACTTTGTTCTGTTCGAAAAATCCGGTACCAGTGTTACCGATCAAAATCACCTCATCCGATCCAAGTTCTTCATATATTGCTTCAAGAAGTTCAGGAGAACCTTGGTAATGGATGGTGGAAAAAAGAAATATCACCTCCGGATTAATATCGGCAAGTTGTTCACCAATTTCAACTCCGGCACGATATGGATCCATATTTATCGAAAAGCATGATTTTGCATTCACTGTTGAAACCCTTTTTTACTTACAATCGTCTTAACTGCTTTTATTGTAATAAATATTCTTGATTATTAGACAACCGTCAGTCAGAAATCAAGACACCACGCAGTGGCATTAAAGGATGGTCTCTATGCAAGTTTAACAAACAGATTGATATCCCACCAAGAAATCAATATTTTCAGGGGTGTCATCAACTGTCAGGATCTTTTCCTTCATGATTGTACGTTCGTTAACAGATTGAAAAAACAAATAAATGTTCAATGATAAGCTGGAGCCTTTACAATTATAGACAGTGCGCTATTTAATGTTATCAAAAATGAATAGAGAAGGTCAACCTATACCCTCATCTTTTTAAGAATGATTAATGGGAGAAATAAAACTTTCTGCAAAAAGCCTTTACAATCATATTTTAATTGTGATTGACTTATAGCAGTGAGACTTTTTGGGCAGCCTGCGTCTTCTGGGGCTAGCAGATATAGATGAGTGGTATTAACAAGCGGAGAACAGCATGTTTAACAATCTGAAAGTAGGTGTGAAAATTGGTGGTGGGTATGCCATTATGGGGCTTGTTCTGGTCACTATCGTTTTGCTGACAATCTCCAGGGTCAATCAGGTGAAAGAAGTAAATAACCGGATAATGGATTTACGTGCACCCACGGCAGATGCAAGTTTGTCTATGCTGAATGGCATTAACCACAGTCTGGCCGCACTGAGAGGCTGGATGATACTTGGAAAAGATACATTCAGGGTCGAACGTGAACAGGCGTGGAGTACAGAAATTGAGCCAGCACTGAAAACATTACAAAGTTTTGCGGTAAACTGGACAAATCCTGAAAATGTTGGGCGCCTAAAAACAATCGAGGGCGTAATTAATGAGTTTAAAGCTGCTCAGAAGAAAATTGAAGATATTGCCCAGACTCCTGACAATGTTGAGGCGATGAAAATATTGTTTGAGGAAGCGGTACCGCAGAATACAATCGTAGGGGATAGTATAACCGAATTAATCGACCTCGAACAACAGCAAGCAGGAGGGGCTGAAAGAAAGCAACTACTGGGGATGATGGCTGATCTGAGGGGTACTGTAAGCTTGGGTATGTCTGCCGCAAAATCTTACTTTTTAACTGGCGATACACATTATAAAGAATTGTATACAGGGTATCATGCCAAGAATCAGAAGCGATTTGCGGATATTGAGAAGGTTGTGCATCTTTTTACTCCAGAACAACAGAAACAGTTTGAGTTGTATAAACAGGGGATGGCCTCTCTTACACCAATAATACAACGTATTTATGCATCCAGAGATTCCAAAGAGTGGAATCGGGCAAATTTCTGGCTGGGTACTGAGGCGGCTCCGAGGGGTGCCACACTGGTTACTACGCTTAAAGCCATGGTAGCCGATCAGAAAAAACTCATGGCTAAAGATGAGACAGAGGTACAGGTATTGTATGTATCGCTTAGCCGTACAATGTGGATTCTTCTCCTTGTCGGAGTAGTCACTTGTGTGATTTTAGGGCTGTTTATTACCCGTGCTATTGTCACGCCGGTAAAGAACGCGGTGGAAATGATCAGAGCAGTTGAGCAGGGAGATTTAAAGAAACAGATCGATGTCAACAGTGGTGATGAACTTGGGCAGATGGGGCTGGCACTGAATAAAATGTCTGCAAATTTACGTAGTTTAATCGGGAGTATCAGCCAGGGGGTGACCACACTGAACAGTACCTCCAGTGAACTTTCGAGTCTTTCTGGCGAAATGTCTGCCAATTCTGAAGAAACAAATGGCAGATCGCAGACAGTTTCAGCAGCTGCTGAAGAGATGAGTACGAATATGGATTCTGTTGCCGCCGCTTCTGAAGAAACATCAGTGAATGTGAACATGGTGGCAGCAGCTGCCGAAGAGATGTCTGCTACCATTGCAGAGATTGCTTCCAATACTGAAAAGACCAGCACTATCACAGATAGTGCTGTTGCTAAATCGAAGAAAGCTTCAGAACAAATTCATGAACTTGGCAGTGCGGCGCAGGAAGTAGGGAAAGTAACAGAATCAATTACTGAAATCTCCGAACAGACAAATCTCCTTGCATTAAATGCTACCATTGAAGCTGCGCGTGCCGGTGAGGCGGGTAAGGGTTTTGCGGTTGTAGCCAATGAAATCAAAGATCTTGCCAAGCAGACAGCTGAGGCAACCAATGAAATTAAAGGAAAGATCAATAAGATTCAGGAAGCAACGAAGAGTGCTGTTGCAGATATAACCGAGATTACAGAAGTTATTGGTGAAGTGAATGAGATGGTTTCTGTTGTTTCGATAAAAGTTGAAGAGCAGGCCAGCGGCACTCAGGAGATTGCCGATAATGTCGGCCAGGCGTCCCTTGGTATCCAGGAAGTAAATGAGAATGTAGCACAGGCATCATCAGTTACCGGTGAAGTAGCCGCTGATATTGCTGAAGTTGGCCATGCGGCTCAGGAACTCAATGTGACCAGTGCAGAAGTGAATAGTAATGCCAGTAAGCTGGAAGATCTGTCCCGAAAACTGGCAGCAACAGTAGAGCAGTTTTCAGTCTAATCTGTTTTCAGCAGCATTTGTCATTTCAGTAGTAGGCTGGAGTGATAAATGCTATTTTTTGTCCACTGTAATTAACTTTGTCTAGGATCCTTTCCGGTCTCAAACATCTCAAAAAGATCATAGAATAGTCTGGCAACGGCACTGAAATGAGTGGCTGATCCTGATGCTGCGTAGGCCTTGGTCAGTTCCATGGCGCGGGCAAAACTTTCCTGTCCTTCTGATTCGTCCGGTGCTTTTACAACCTGGGCTAACCGCAATCCGATTTCATCAATTTCTTTCTTAGACATTTTCCACCTCATTGAGCATTTTTTCTATAACTGCAAGTCCTCCCTGCCAGAATACCGGATCATTGAGATCGATATTGAAAGGTTGCAGCAGTTCGTAGGGAGAATGGGAGCCACCTTCCTGTAGCAAGTGGATATATTTTGGTATGAAATCATCTCCTTCTTCCAGATAGCGGTTATACAGTGCCAGCACCAGCAGTTCACCAAAGGCGTAAGAGTACACATAACCGGGAGTGTGCAGGAAGTGGGGGATATATGACCACCAGATCTTGTAGTTATCGTTTAATGTTACCGAATCTCCAAACATGTCCTGCTGACTTTTCATCCATAGTCTGGAGAGTTCATCGGTTGCCACTTCTCCTGTGTCCCGCCGGCTGTTATGGATCATATCCTCAAAGCGGTTCATGGATATTTGTCTGAAAACTGTTGCGAAGATGGATTCGAGTTTCTGGCAGATAAAGGCTTTTTTAGCTGCCGGATCTGTAATGCTATCCACCTGTTTATGAAATATGAGCAGTTCCGCAAAAACAGATGCGGTTTCTGCCAGTACAAGAGGTGTATCAGAGTTAAAAAAACCTTTTTCCCTTGCAAGATACTGGTGGATCCCATGACCCAGTTCATGGGCGACCGTTGATACGTCCCGAAGATTTCCAGTGTAGTTTACCAGAATAAACGGATTGGCATCAGGTACTGCCGGATGGGCAAAAGCACCGCCTCGTTTGCCATCGAGTAGCGGGGCGTGTATCCAGTTCTGTTCAAAAAAGAGATTAGCAATATCTGCCATCTGCGGAGAAAATTCACGAAACCCGTCGAGCACAATCGTTTTACATTCCTGCCAGGACACAAGCTCCTGCGGGAGGGATGGCAGTGGCGCGTAGCGATCATAGTCCTGTAACTCATCAAGGCCAAGGATCTCTTTTTTGATGCCGTAGTATCGCTGCACAATGTCGTATCTGGCAGTTGTACTGTTAACCAGTGCCTCAACGGTACTGTCGTTAAGCTCATTGGAGAGGTTTCTGGAACTGACCCATGACGGATAACTTCGCATGCGGTCATCAATCATTTTACCGGCCAGAATGGTATTGAAAATATGGCTCAGGATATGGAGCTGACTCTCCAAACCTTCGGTGAGTTCCTGTGCTGCGGCTTTTCGTATTGCACGATCGGCGTCATACAAATCGGAAAGCACCTCTTCTTCACTTCGGTTACTTTCACCAAACTCAAGATGTCCCATCAGTTTTTCAAAGAGTGTCAGCCACGATTCATTGCCCACTGGTGCAATTTCCAGTAGCAGCGATTCTCTGCTTTCAGAGAGCAGATGCTGTTTGTATTTCCGAATATTTTGCAGAAAATGACGATAGGGTGCAGTTTCGTCTGCTGCCAGTAGTCTGTCTGCATTTTCCTGATCAAGCTGTGCCCACTCCAGATCAAAAAAGACCAGTTCCCGGTTGATAAGGCTGGCATCTTCTTTACATTTCTGCATAAAAGCTCCGGCGGCATCATTTTTTACCTGTGTTACAAAGTGTAAAAAAGAATACGTATCCATACGGCAGAGGTTGACCTGGATACGTTCAATACGCCGTATGATTCTTGCAAAAACAGCAGGTTCCAAATCCGCCATTTTCCCACTGCAGAGTCCTTTTACCAGTTCAGCCTCCTGGGTGCAGAGATCCAGATCATCCTGAAGGAGTTCGTCTTCAGGGGAGTCGTAGAGGGCATCAAGATTCCAGAGTACATCTGCGGTTCCGAGTTGTTTGTTGAGACTGGATGACATGAGATGATTCCTTAAAATTATCGTAAGAGTAGACCCTCGATATAGGAAAAATGCTTATCGTGGGTGTAAAGTTGTAAGCCATGCTGAAATGCCGTTGCGGCTATCCAGATATCATTGGTTGGTATTGGCGTTCCTTTCAATTTTAATCGGTTGAGGATATCGCCATAGTATTCCGCTGTTTTTTCGTCGATATGTAGGGTGGAAACACGAGGGGAGTCGAGGAATTCACCGAGTTCCTGTCGGTTTTTTTGTTCTTTATTTCCTCCTTTAAATCCAGAGAAGAGTTCAGCAATGGATACAACACTTATATGAATTGAGGAGACCTGCCGTAACACATCGATGGATTTTTGATCACCACGGAATACGGCAGAATAAATATTCGTATCAATCAGAATTGTATTCATTCCCAGATTTCCTTGTCTATCTGGCGTTCGGCGTCAATTTTTGATTGAATATGCTGATATTCCTTTTCAGACCAGTTACCGAAAAGATGATCAAGGTCATGAAATTCATTGGTATATTGTTTAGTCTTCGTGAGACCTACGTGCTTTTCGAGGACATCAAGAACCAAACGGTTCACACTTTTACTGGAATTTACAGCTTTTTCCTTTAGTAATCTTGCGAGTGATGGATCAACTCCTCGTATGGATAATGAACCCATGCTTGCCTCCTGTGCATCTTGAAAGTGAGTGTACTGTGCTTTCACATTATGACTTTCTGCTACCTTTGTCAAATTGTACTTTGTGTGAAGTTAACGTTCCATAAATTCAACCACAGTAAATGAGGAAAAAAGCCAGTCACCATCAGTTTTTATAACCACAATATCCAACTCATAGGCATCGGTAAATCGTTCATTTTTTGTTTTACCACGTAAAGAGAGGGTGGTGGTGAGAAGTGCTTTGTCTTTTTGGGGAAAGTTGACCTGGATATCCTTAAATGCAAAACGGGTATCCGGCAGCATTCTTTTCATCATCAGTATATGCTGGCTGATCTCTTTGCGGATAAATTCTCTTTTAATATCAAAAGATTCAATATCAATAGTACAGGGAATAGTGCAGAGTTTTGCAGCTTTACCAACACTACTGATTGTTGCGAGACTGGCATCATCCTTTGCAGAGGAACAGAATTCTGCCAGTTGCTGCAGATTGTTGCGAATTTTCTTTTCGTCATTTGGCAGGAGCCAGAAAAGTAACGCACCGCTAAGGAGCAGGCTGAGAACGACGATGACTTTTCTATTCATGGAATAACGCCTCCGATGATTCGTTTGCTTTTTACTTGTCCGAATTTGTGCTGCTCCATTGGGGTTCCCCTGTTATCGCCAATTACATATACATAGCCGGGTTTCACTTCACGCTCTTCCAGTTGCCAGTTTGAGTGATGAACAACATAAGGCTCCCGGACCAGGTTTTTATTGATATGCAGTTTCCCGTTTATAAAGGAAACAGTGTCTCCCGGCAGGGCAACAATTCGTTTTAAAAGCATAACATTTTTTCCGGAGAAACGAACGGTCACAACATCGCCTCTTTTGGGTGGAGAAAAAAGGTACTGTAATCGCCAGCACAGAGCAAAAGAGCCATTTTTGTAGGTGGGTGTCATACTCAGCCCTTCTATGCGAAGAGGGATGAGGAGGAAACTGAAAACCAGCCAGGTCGTGCAGGCAAGCAGAAGAATACGCAGGAGAAAACGTTTAGTAAATGAGGGAAAGAAAAACTTTCGCAGGGTATCAGCGGCTGCCATTTAAACCTGCAAACAGTATTTTTTCATCAATAATTGGGAGTGAAGAGGGCATTGCCATGGCTGTCTTTAAACTCTCCGATAGCTTGTTGCCCTTCTTTGGAAGTAAGCCAGATGACAAAATTCATGGCCAGCCGATAGTCTATCCCTTTATGGTTGGTGGAGTTGACAATCATTACACCATATTGGTTGAAGAGGATGGGGTCGCCTTCAAAAAGAATATCAAGATTAAGTGTTTGCTGATCTTCCATGGCCAGCCAGGTTGCACGGTCTGTTATTGTGTAGGCCTGCTTGTCAGATGCTGTACGAATGCATTTTGCCTGTTCTTCGCCGGTGGAAAGATACCATTTATTACTGCGTGAAGGCATTTTCCCGCTGCTGGCCCAGATTCGGTTTTCCCGCATATTGGTTCCGGAATTATCCCCGCGCGAGGCAAAAGTCGATTTGCTGATGCGAATTTTTTTAAAGGCTTCTGAGGCATTAGCTGTATTTTTTATTCCGGCCGGATCATCCTTGGGGCCAAGGATCACAAAATCATTGTACATTACATTTTTACGGTCAAGAAAAAATCCTTCTTCCACCAGTTGTTTTTCAAGGTCTTCCGCATGGACAAAAACCGCGTCTACTTTGCCATTTTTCCCCAGTTCCAGCGCTTCTCCAGTTCCGACGGCAGTAATCTTCACCTCGATACCACTGCTTTTTGTGAAGAGCGGCAGCAGATAATCAAGCAGCCCGGAATCTTGAGTGGAGGTCGTTGAAGCTACTCGAATAGATTCGCTGGCAAAGGCAGCAGCAGGCAGAAGAAGTGTAGAAATAAGAAAGAGTGGAATAAGTAGTTTTCGCATAAGGTTTTATTTTTTGGGAAGGTTAATACGGATATCCAGTGTTCTGGTTTCGCTGTCTGTACTGCGAAGTTTCAGTGAGTTTATAAATCCTTCAATGGATCCGGCGAGAGCGTCCTGCACAAAACCTTTCATCACCACTCGCTCACCATTAATCATAAGCGTTGTACGATCAGTAGGTTTGGCACTGTTTTGCAGGAATCGCTTTTCGATAAATGAGGCAATTTCAGCTGCTTCATTCAGGCGGAAGATATAGTCTCCGCTGATCTGTTTGTCGCTTGCCACCGCAATAACACCGGTAACCTGATCACGTAAGAGCTGGTCACTGTTACGAAACACCTCAATCTTGGCTACACGCCGTGCCCGTTTGAATCCTTCACCAATAACGATATCGACGTGGGGGAAATAACGATAGGCGAGGCTTGTGATGGATTCTCCAGAATTATCACTCAACATCACCATCTGATCAGGTGCTACAAACAGTACTGCATCAGCTCCGGCCTGACGGTGAGTGTGGGTGTCAGTGCCGGGAGTATCAAAGGCAATCCCGGTTTCTTTGGTGGATTTTATTACCGCCACCGAATATCCGGATTCCTTTAAGTGGGTGACCACTTTTGAGGCAAGGGTTGTTTTGCCGCAATCGTGCCAGCCGATGAATGTTACGATAGGTACCATACCTACTAATACTATAACGGATTTATAAAAAAATCTTCATCTTCTTTGTTGCTGCAATAAATTACTTTTACGCATCTCGAATATATAGTTTTTCGAACGCTATGTTTATCTGCGGATCTATCGTGAAAAGATTTTTGAACGTCCCTCCTTGTTGTGAATGCCGCTGTTGATATCCTGTTCTGGTGAGGATCCAAGGTTTGTTTTTGATGTTGCTGTTCTTGGGGAAGTATTATAGGGTAATTTTATGGATAGGAGAGTGGCCTGTCGTTGTTACTATCAATAAATAGAAGAGGTCTAACGCAAAATAAACATACCTACAATATTACGCCTTGGCTCCTATCGTTTCTATTTTTACAGTCATGAACCAAATGAGCCGCCACATATCCATGTTGACCGTGATAACCTTTCGGTAAAGTTTTGGCTTGAGCCGATTCAGCTGGCCAGGAATATAGGATTCTCCGCAAGGGATCTCAGAAAAATTGAACGAATGATTGTTGATCATCATGGAGAATTAAAGGAGAAATGGGATGGGTATTTTAACATTGGCCGCTGATGAACGCGTAAAGAATGTGAACTTTACAGAAGACAGCATAAGTGTTGATCTCATGGACGGTAGGACAATCATTGCTCCCCTGATCTGGTACCCTAGATTGTATCATGCTACGAGTGAACAACTGGCTGACTGGCAAATCAGTGGTGGTGGATATGGAATCCACTGGCCTGAGATAGACGAAGATCTGAGCACTGAAGGGTTATTGCGTGGGGCACCGGCACCAAGTCAACAGCAGCTTGAAGTTGCCTGAAAGAACGTGTCGAAATGTCTGAATCACAACACCAATCTGTCAAAGCAAAAGCTCTGCTTCGAGGGATTTCTATGCGTGATTACGTGTTAGAAAAACTGAATGAAGGTTCTCTCAACAATGACTACGATATGGAAGATGTAACGAGTTCAATCGTTGAAGCCTTGAGAGAGGTTGGAAATTACAAAGACGGTAAGCAAAAACTCCATTCTGCCCGAGACGTTCTTTCTAGTCTTAACGATTAATCTCGATGTATAACGTCAAAGTTACGGATATTTTTAAGAAAAATATCAAAAAACTCTCAAAAAATACCGCAGTATTAAAAAAGACTTTTTACCTCTATTGAAAGACCTCGAAGCAGGTCAATTTACAGGGAATCCAATTTCTGGGTTTGATAGCGAAATATATAAGGTTCGTGTCCCCTCTTCCGATCAACAAAAAGGAAAAAGTGGGGGTTTTAGGCTTATTTATTATGTGGTCATAGATGATAAAGAAATCGTCTTATTAACGATGTATGCCAAGGCAAAGCGAAGCAATATCAGAAAGAATGAAATTCAAGGAATTCTAGACCAACTATAAAAAAGGCAGAGTCATATCAAATGACTCTGCCTTTCATGCTAACATCTGCAATTATTTGAGCGTCAGCCCTTATATCTGCTATGCAGAATTGCAACTTCCTCTTTCGGTTTATAGCCGGTGGCCATACTTCTAAGGGATCCGGCAATGGCAAAGATTGACATATACAGATGTGTCAGAAACATAGCCACAAGTGCTGCGGCCAAAAAATTATGTATAATTGCCATGAGCCGTATTGTATCTACTGATCCCTGGAGAGCCCAGAGCGTATAACCACTATAGGCCAGTGTAAAACCACCAAGGGTTGCCAGCCAGAACCACATTTTTTGTCCGGCGTTGAACTTGCCGGCCGGCACCGGCATCTTCTCCTTGCTGAGATACCCACCCACGATAAAAAGCCACTTGATATCATAGAATACGGGCAGCATATCCTTCACCCATATCAAAAACATGGGTACAGCTGACAGGGTAAACAGGATGCCGGATGCAATATGTACACTCCGACCTCCCATAACCAGCGTCCCACCGCCCAATGATTTTGCAAAAATTACCATCAGGCCGGTGAGTACCAGAAAAGAAAAAGAAGCGGCAGCAATCCCGTGTATTATCCTTGAGAGCAGACTGAAAAAGTACACCTGCGGTCCGTCATGCGCAAAGCGTTTGGGACCAATGACCATGTAGTGTAGTAAAAAAATACACGGAATAATGGTCATTATCAGGAGAAATACACGTCCAAAGAGCACCTCTTGCAACTGTGTAAAGAGCTGGCCGTATTGGACGTATTCTCCTGTGAATGCGGTATTAAATTTCTGCCACATGGTTTAGTCCTGGTCTTTGTATGCCTTTTTTCCCCAGGCATTTGAACCTGAGCCACGTTTAAAAACACGTTCACGGTAGACATCTGAAACTTCGGAACTGTCTCCCGCCAGCAGTGCTTTCGTTGCACACATGCCAGCGCAAAGAGGTACCTTACCTTCTGCGATACGGTTTTGGCCGTAGAGTTTGATCTCTTTAGCGCTGAAGTTTTCTTCAGGTCCACCGGCACAGAAAGTACACTTATCCATGGCACCACGTGCGCCAAAAACCTGACCGCTTGGAAACTGCGGTGCACCGAATGGACATGCCATAAAGCAGTAGCCACAGCCAATGCAGGCTTCTTTGTCGTGCAGTACAATTCCATCTTCACGCTGGTAGATACAATCAACTGGGCAGACAGCAATACAAGGTGCGTCTGAACAGTGCATGCAGGAAATGGAGAGCGATTTTTCGCCGGGTCTTCCCTGATCGATGGTGATCACACGCCGTCGATTAATGCCGACAGGAATGTGGTTTCCTTCCTTACAGGCCACCACGCATCCTTTACAATCGATACAGCGTTCAACGTCACATAAAAATTTCATGCGTCCCATATTCTATTTCTCCTTAGTCGTATTTCTCACGAGTTGAAACGGCTGTATATGCGAGGAACAAGTCAACAGGCTATAGTAATCTATGCCTGTTGACTTAGAGACGTGGCAGATGCAGTTGTTTCGACTCGCCTTTGGTGAACATTTTGTAGAAATACAACTTTTTGCTATGTTCATAAATTGTTTAGTAAATTAAAATGTTGCCTGCTTTTGAACAAAATGTTCATGAGAAATGCAGGCTAAGCTCGACTGATCTTACACAGACCATCTTTAGTTGCCTGAATCTGAGTAACA
>JAOZLM010000028.1 GCA_029934815.1 Desulfocapsa sp.
TCAACAGTCAACTTCTTCGCATCCATCAGTTTCCAGAGATAGGCAATATACCCAACAACAAACGGAATTGCCAGTGCAACATAAGTCATGGTGACCAGTGTATACGGGCTGGACGACGCATTGTATATGGTAAGGCTCGACTGCAGGTCAAAAGTTGAAGGATAAAAAGCAGTTCCGTTAAATGCGGGCAGACAAAGTACTGTCAGGCCAACAAGTACGGTTCCAATTCCTGCAAACCAGATTCCTTTATCGCTGTTCTTAAATGCACCGGCAAGAACTCCCCAAATTACCAGCCCGATACCGCCAAGCAGCATAAGCAGAAGATGAGGCAGAGCCAGAAGATTAAAGAAATACTTAAAAGAAACCATGGCAACAACACCATTCTCATCCACTCCAAAACCCTTACGAAGAAGAATTGAAACTACTACGAAGAGAAGGAACGGCAGGGCACAGAGAAAGTTAGCCCAGACAGCTTTTCTGAGACGTTCTTCAAGCTCAGACGCCGCACTGAAATCAATATTGTTTAAGAGATAGAGTGCTCCTAAAACCCGTGCATTGAAAACCAAGAACAATCCAAGAGACAGATTAAAGATTGAAAATGCAGCTTCAAGACCACGAAGGTTCACACCAAGCAGAGTGTATTGCCAGGTTACCTGGTTCATGTCATTTAAAGAAAAACTGGAACCGGAATAAAATGTTCCAACAGCTGCACCAATAAGAAGCACACCGACAGAACCGTTTATAAACATAAACCATTCATAGGTTTTTCTACCCCAGACATTGGCTGGTTTTGTACGGTATTCATAGCTCACCGCCTGAATAATAAAGGTGAAAAGAATCAACACCCATACCCAGTAGGCACCACCAAAACTTGTGGCATAAAATTTAGGAAAAGATGCAAACAATGCACCGCCAAAAAGAACCAGCGTAGAAAAAGTCAGTTCCCACTTTCGTCCTAATGAGTTTACAATAAGTGCGCTTTCAGTATCAGTTTTGGCCATCTGCCACAGCAGAGTCTGTCCACCCTGAACAAAATTCAGGAAAAGAAACAGCGCTCCAAGCAGTGCACAGATCACCCACCAGAGTTGCTGTAGTGTTGTATAATCTAAACTTGATATCATTTTAGTGTCCCTCCGGTCCGATGGAAATCTGTTTCAGCATAATAAAAATCTCTGCAATCAGCAGCATGGTAAAAACTGCCGCAAACATTGCAAACGTAATTTGAACAGATGCAGTAGAGAGATTAGTAGTGGCAATTTTAACAGGCATAAGCCCCTGAATTGCCCATGGCTGGCGACCAACTTCTGCTGTTACCCAGCCCGCCTGTTGCGCGAGAAGACCAAGGAGTGCGGTAAAAAGTCCAACTGGCAGCAGCCAGCGTTGTTCTGTTACATTTCCTTTCAGAGTGAAAAACAGAAATGCACCAAAAATTACAGGAAAAAGAGAACCTAAAATTGCCATAAGATGAAAAGAGTTAAAAACTATGGCAACAGGTGGAACAGCTTCTTCCGGAGTATCCAGATAGCCGTAACCCATAAATTTCTGATTCACATTAAACCGTTCAAGGGCTTCCGCTGCAGCATCTTCCTGACCAGCTTTTTTTGCCTCTTTAAATGCGGCAAGATCAGTAAGTGCATGACGTCCTTTTTCCATCATGGTGTTAACACCCATGACGTTTTCTTTTTCATTTCCCCAGACCAGATCATCAATTCCAGGAACAAAAGAACCAAATTCACGATTAGCAAGGAGTGATAATACACCGGGAACTTTCACTTTATAGAGGAATGCGTCCTGAACATCTCCCGGGCTTTTAGCATCATTAATAATTCCCATGGCAACAAGGCCTGCACTTCGCTCGCCCTTATATAAACCTTCCATGGCAGCCAATTTCATTGGCTGTTTCTGAGCCACTTCATAGGCTGCTTCATCGCCTGTAAAACCTACAAACATTGATGCCACAAGACCAAACACAGAAGCTACAATAATTGATCTCTTTGCCATTTCCACATGCCGCCGCTTAATCAGATACCAGCATGAAACAGTCAAAACAAAGGCTGAGGCCATAACAAAACCCGAAGAAGAGGTATGGGTCATTTTAGAAATTGCCACCGGATTGAATACCACCTCTGCAAAGTTCTGCATCTCAAATCTGGCCTGCTCAGGATTAAACGCCATACCCACTGGATTTTGCATCCAGCCGTTGGCAACAAGAATCCAGACAGCAGAGAGGTTAGAACCAACCGCCACCATCCACGTTGAAAAACAGTGAAAGCCTTTGGAAACCTTGTTCCAGCCAAAAAACATCACAGCAAAGAAACTGGCTTCCATAAAAAATGCAAAAATCCCTTCAATGGCAAGAGGTGCACCAAAAATATCACCCACCATCCAGGAATAATTAGACCAGTTAGTACCAAATTCGAATTCAAGAATAATACCGGTGGCCACACCAATGGCAAAGTTAATGCCAAAGAGTGTCATCCAAAAACGGGTAATCGTTTTCCACTGCTCGTCACCTGTTTTGAGATAAATTGTCTCAAAAAAGGCGCAGAGAAACGAGAGGCCAAGGGTTAAAGGTACAAATATCCAGTGATACATAGCCGTAAAGGCAAACATCGCCCTCGACCAGTTCACCAAACTGGGGTCAATATCAATCATTTTTCATCTCCTCCTTTCTAATTATTATCAGCCACCTGCCTTGTAATCTGCTCAAGGACATGGTTGGCACGCTGTTCGTCGGTTTCAAAGTTATGTTTCAGGAAATTCGGGAAAAAGAAAAGTTTCAGAACTGCAAACATAACCACCAGTTTTATAATTATTATCTTCCATAAGCTTTTACCCACGGTCATTCCCGCAAAGCCGTCTCTATAGAAGCTAAATACTTTTATGGCTGTTGTACGCATTGCCTTACTCCTTGGAATTGCTGCTTAGTGGTATTGGAAATACTGGAATACAGGATTCTTTTTCAGCGAGCTCTGCAAGACTGACGCCATCCAATGTCTCACGCAGCTGATTTCGGGCGGTTGCCCAAACCTTATGCACGCTACAGCTATTACTGACTGTGCAGATTTGCGGGCGGTCGATACAGTCGTTAAGAAATATCTCACCAATCATGGTTTCCACCACCTGCAGCAAAGAAACATCTTCTGGCTGAGGAAGTAAAGAATAACCACCTTTGGGGCCCTGACGGATGATGATAAGCTGCGCTTTTGCCAGTTCCTGGGCAATTTTTGCCATAAAATGACTTGGGATCTCGGCTCGTTCACAAATTTCCTGTTTGGAAATCAGAACTCCCTGCCCTTTATGTGCCAGATAAATCATGCATCTGATTGCATATTCACCCGCGCGTGTCAGCCTCATACATTCCACCTATCAAGATTAATAAGATATTTATTGTCTTATTTATCGCATAAGGGATGGCTTGTAAAGTTTTTTTGTAACTATTCAGCGTACCCTTCGAAACGTGGGTAAACCTGGAACCGTAACTACCACTCGACACAGGCAAACTCTCAAAAAGACACAATTATGTATGAATTTGCAATATTATACCTGAGAAGTCTGGTACAAATCGGCTGAAAACAAAGGACTTATTTTCCCGTCACATCTGCAGCATATCCAGCAAGTCAACTTTATCCATGAGGTACTTCCTGTACGCATGTTCCATCTGCACAAGGCTTCCGGCAGAACTGATAATCCCTGAGGCCTCTCCGCTCCGAAGAAGAATTCCGCGCAGAGCAATCACACTTGCCTCATTTGACTCCCCTTTCTCAAGCAGATCCTGTGCCACCACCCACCGGCACAAAAGATTGGCAAGAATCAAAATCTGACTGACACGATCACAGGATGCAATACCTGTATAATCATGATGATTCCGAACCATTTGTTCCAGCTCTGTCGGGAACATCCAGCGGTGCAGCAACATCGCACCGAGTTCATCATGCCCGCAGCCAAGAGCCTCAAGCTCCATTTTCAAGCCATCTTCCTCATCCAGTGAGTCATAATGATCAAAACCATCTATTTCATGAATAAATTTCTGTATAACAACCAGTTTTCCAATATCATGCAGCATTCCACCAAGGAAAAAAATCGCATCCTCTTCACCCAGCTGTGTTGATATACTTTCCGCTGCAAGTGCACACTCAAGCGAGTGTTTCCATACTCCCACCATCAAAGTTTTTTGTTTCCCTTTCGGGTTCTTAAAGGCCTGAAACATAACTCTGGACAAGACCAGACTTTGCACTTCACTCTTCCCCAGTAAAAGCAAGGCGTGCCGTAACGAATCCACCTGACGCCTGACTCCATAAAATGCAGAATTCGCAAGTTTTAAGACAGATGTCACAAGGGAAACATCACTTCGTAAAACACCCTCAAGATCTGCGACTGCAGTATTCGAGTCAGCCACCATCTCCAGAACCCGCATGGCCACACTTGGCAAAGGCGCAAAAGATTCTACGCTGGATAATACTCTTGATTGCAAAACACATGGACTGGAATTATCCTTTTGTAGCATTCACAAGCTCTCCGGCTTTCTTTTAATTGTTATTTTCTGATTCTATCGACTAATTTTGTTTGAGCGTTTTTAACAAAATACCAACCAGAAACGGATCAAACTGGCTTCCGGAAAAATCTTTTAGCTCCGCCACAGCCTCTTCCATGCTTTTTTTATCTTCTTCGGAGACGGGTGCAATCATTGCCACATACGCATCCACCAGAGCAAATATTCTGGCAGCCAGCGGAATCTCATTCCCTTTTAAACCATCCGGATAACCATTCCCGTCGAAATGCTCGTGATGGGAATACAGAATCACTCGTTCGGAAGCAAAAAAATCAAACATTGTCGTCAGCTCCCGAAGCATCAACGGCTGATCAAAGAGCATTTCCTCTTGTTCATGATTCAAGGGCCCTGGCTTTGACAACGAGGAGTCATGAATGTAACAACGGAACAGATCGTGCAGTTTAATGGCCCGCCGAAATGAATGCAGCAACTGATCGGGCAGATTCAGCTGACTGCCAAAGCGATCGAGTACTTTGCCAAACAGAGTATTGCGCTCCACCAACAGATCGTACTCCCGGGTTTGAGAATGTACCATGGCCTCAAACGAGGCAAGAGTCATGGCTCGCGCCTTTTCGATGGTTGCATTCAGACGACTTTGCTGAGAGACATCGATCATGTCACTTAAAGGATCACAACTATTATCTATCCCGCCCCCACTTGGCACATGATAATGCTCCACACGATTTCGTCCCTCTGCTTTGGCTTGATACAGTGCGTTATCTGTGTGCTCAACAACTCTCCCGGCCACGTCAACTTTTTCACCAAATCCGGAATAAACACCTATGGAAACCGTCACATAACGCTTGTGTTGGTTTTTACTAAATGGAGTGGAAGCAATTACCTCACGTATTTTTTCAGCTACAATATCAGCATGTTCATTATCTGTACTTGGCAGGATGACCATGAATTCTTCTCCACCATAGCGACCAAAAATATCAGTATTCCGTAAACGCTTTCGAACACGTGCAGCAAATTCAAGAAGGACATAATCGCCAAAGGGGTGCCCACAAGAATCGTTAACATCCTTGAAAAAATCGAGATCCAGCATAAACACTGAAAGGAAAGTATCGTAACGTCTGGCTCTTGAGACCTCCCGGGATAACTGCTCCAGCAGAAAATTATGATTATAAAGACCTGTCAGACTGTCGCGAATGGCCCGCTCTTCCAGCCTCAGGTTTTGTTCCTGGATTTTTGAAGTCGCATAGGAGAGCTGTCGCTGCCTGTCATCGAGTTCAAGAAACACTTTGACTTTAGCCAGAAACACCGCAGGATGGATGGGTTTACTTAAAAAGTCAACTCCTCCTGCGGCATACGCCTGCTCGAACAGCACATTACTATCTTCTTCCGTTGCCTGAAATATAACGGGGATAAACTTAGTCTTCTCACTTCTGTTTAAATCTTTTGTGACCTCAAAGGCACCAAGACTATCAGGGGAAATAGCAAACAGGATAAGAGCAAAATCATATTGCTGCACCAGAGCCATTACATTGTCGGCAGAATCGCTGACAACAATCTCCACATCAAAGTTGCGTAGAACTCTGTAAATATTCGCCTGATTTGCCGGATCAGTATCGACAAGGAGTATGGATTGTTTTTCTTTTTTTATCATGGCCTTATGAGACGACGTTAAAACGTGATTCACCACTCTACTTATTAAGCCTATCACAAAAAAATCAGATCACAAAAAAATAACTTCTCAAGTCATCTTTTTTTCTTCACAACGACCACCAGCTTACGCTTTACATTTTTCTTGACTTTACTGCTCAGCACACTATAAACGCTAGTGTAACGTTGTTACTCCAAAATAATCCCATTGCCATAAATAGCAATTTAGCACATATATACAATCAGTTACAAGATGTAACCATGGTAAACGAAACGCTTAAACATAGCCCTGACACAGGCAATAAATCTGATTTCCGGGAACGCCTGGGAAACACCATACTGGAGGTCTTTTCAGAATCTGACTTTCACGCAGTGGGTATCAGAGATATTGCCCAGAAAGCCGGGGTCAGTTTCGCCACCATTTACAAATATTACGGCAGCAAAGAACAGCTGGTTTTCTCCTTTGTTGATTTATGGATGGGTGTACTCACCGATCGCATAATCGACCATCTTCACGGCATGGCTGACCTTAAAGAAAAACTCCGAAAAATATTTTGGCTGCAGCTTGATTACTATGAGCGTCACGAAGAATTCGCCAAAATAATTTTCCTCACCATGCCCATGAAAACATGGATGAGTGATGAAAGTTTTGAACAACACCGAATGTTTGACCTTCTTATGGATGTACTGAGACAGGGACAAAAAGAAGGGATTTTAAATGATCAAATCGACACCCGTATTCTGTTGGATTTCATGATGGGGTTTGTACAGCGCAGTTTTATGATGTGGATTCAGCGGGGCAAGAAAGAACCGCTGTCCAGTCAGACAGATATTATGTTCGATATGATCTGGCAGGGAATTCAGCCGCCAGATGCAGCAAGCGACCAACAAGTAGATAACAAAACTAATTAAACAAGATGAGCTCGTAAAAAGATAACATTGCAGATGAGGAAAACATGGCACAATTTAATGCATTATTTCAGCAGTCCATTGACAAACCTGAGGAATTCTGGGCTGAGGCAGCAGAAGGAATCGACTGGATAAAAAAATGGGACAATGTTCTGGACAGCTCAAGACCTCCTTTTTACCGCTGGTTTTCCGGTGCCACCATGAATACCTGTTACAACGCTGTGGATCGCCATGTAAAAGCAGGCCGGGGAGAACAAACTGCCATTATTTATGATTCTCCGGTGACAGATACCGTTCGTAAAATCACCTACAGAGAATTACAGGACGAGGTTGCTCTTTTTGCCGGTGGCCTAAAGGCACAAGGTGTTGAGAAAGGCGACACTGTTATTATTTATATGCCCATGATTCCCGAAGCTGCAGTTGCCATGCTTGCCTGTGCCCGTCTGGGCGCTGTGCATTCCGTTGTTTTTGGCGGATTTGCTGCAAGCGAGCTGGCCATTCGGATTGACCATGCCCGGCCTAAAGTGATCGTAACTGCCTCAGGTTCTGTTGAAGGGAAAAAGACCATTGCTTACAAACCGCTGGTTGATAAGGCCATTGAGCAGTCTGAGCATCAGGTGGAAAAATGTATTCTTTTTCAACGGGACGTTATAACAGCAGAGATGCAGGAAGGCAGAGATATCGACTGGCAGGAACTGGTAAAAGCAAGTGAGCCAGCAGATTGCGTTGAAGTTGCAGCCACCGATCCACTCTACATTCTTTACACATCCGGTACCACCGGTATGCCAAAAGGGGTGATGCGGGATAACGGCGGACATGCCGTGGCCATTCACTGGTCCATGAAAAATGTTTATGATATTGATGCCGGGGACGTATTCTGGTCAGCATCTGATGTGGGCTGGGTTGTTGGACACTCCTATATTATTTATGGCCCGTTATTAAAAGGCGCCACCACCATCATTTACGAAGGAAAACCCATTGGAACTCCGGATGCCGGTGCATTCTGGCGGGTAATTTCAGAACATAAGGTAAAAACACTATTCACTGCCCCCACTGCTTTTCGCGCAATCAAAAAGATGGATCCGGAAGGCAGCCTTATCGGTCAGTATGATATGTCTTCTTTCGAGGCACTGTACCTTGCCGGTGAACGATTGGATACAGACACTTATCACTGGGCGAGCAAGCTGTTGAATGTTCCGATTATCGACCACTGGTGGCAGACGGAAACCGGTTGGGCCATTGTTGCCAACTGTCGTGGCATTGAAGAACTTGAAGTAAAAGCAGGTTCTCCATCCCTGCCTGTTCCCGGCTATGATGTCCGGGTGGTGGGCAACGACGGTGAGGAACTACCGGCTGGAGAAGAGGGTAATATTGTTATCAAGCTCCCCCTTCCTCCCGGAACACTTGCCACTTTATGGCGAAATGAAGATCGTTTTCTCTCCTCTTATATGACCACCTTTCCCGGATATTACGAAACAAGTGATGGCGGATATATCGATAAAGACGGGTATGTATTTGTTATGGGACGAATGGATGATGTTATTAATATTGCCGGCCACCGCCTCTCCACGGGAGCCATGGAAGAGGTTATTTCCACCCATCCCGATGTTGCGGAATGTGCTGTTATTGGTGCAAACGATCAGCTCAAAGGCCAACTTCCTCTGGGGCTTTTTGTTCTAAAAGAAGGTGTTGATCGTCCGTCAGATGATATTAAAGCTGAACTTGTAAAGATGGTTCGTGAAGAAATTGGCGCCATTGCCTGCCTGCGTGAGACATCCGGCGTAGGTCGTCTGCCTAAAACACGTTCCGGTAAAATTTTACGTGGCACCATGCGCTCAATCGCCAATGGTAAAGAATACAGAATGCCTTCCACCATTGATGATCCAGACAGTCTTAGTGAAATCACAGATACCTTAAAGGATATGGGATACCCTAAAAAATGAAAATCCACGAGTATCAGGCCAAAGAGCTCTTTCGTCGTGCCGGAATCACCGTTCCGGATGGCAAAACCTGTTCAGACAAATCGGAAATTGCCTCCTGTCTTTCAGGAATGAGAATGCCGGTGGCTGTCAAAGCACAGATCCTGGCAGGAGGCCGCGGCAAAGGCGGCGGCGTTATTCTTGCCAAATCTGAAAAAGAGGCAGTGAATGCAGCTGAACAGATTCTTGGTATGCAGCTTGTCACAAAGCAGACAGGTGAAAAGGGTACCGAAGTAAAAACCATCCTCCTTGAACAGGGAGTGAATATTGCTAAAGAGTTATACCTTTCTTTACTCATCGACAGGGATCGTGGCGGAATCGTAATCATAGGCAGTCAGGATGGCGGCATGGATATTGAGACCGTTGCCGCAGAAACACCTGAACGTATTATCAAGGTGCATATCAATCCGCTTCTTGGCTTGCAGGGATATCAAATCAGAGAACTGATCTTTGGCCTTGATCTTTCAGGCGCTGTTGCCAAAGAATTTGCAGCCACCTTGAAAAAACTCTACACTCTTTTTGTTAGCTACGATGGCTCTTTGGTTGAAATCAACCCGCTGGTTATCACCAAAGAAGAAACAGTTATGGCGCTGGATGCTAAAATGGATGTTGATTCCAACAGTCTTTTTCGCCATCCGGATATTAAAGAAATGCACGACAGCAGTGAAGAAGATCCTTTGGAAGTTGCTGCTGCCGCCCATGGTCTCAACTATATTCGTCTGGACGGAAGTATTGGCAGTATGGTCAATGGCGCAGGACTTGCCATGGCCACCATGGATCTTATCAAACAGGCGGGTGTGGAACCTGCAAACTTCCTCGATGTTGGAGGTGGAGCAAATGCAGAGATGGTGGAAAATGGCTTTCGCATAATTCTTGATGATCCCAACGTACGTGGAATTTTCATCAATATTTTTGGTGGAATTCTGCGTTGTGATATCCTGGCTGAAGGTGTGGTCGCAGCAGCAAAAAAAGTTGGCCTCAACCTGCCGGTTGTTGTACGTATGGAAGGCACCAACGTGGATGAAGGGCGTAGGATTCTTGCCGACTCCGATCTTACGTTAACCAATGCAAGAGATCTTAAACATGCGGCTGAACTACTTGCTGCAATCTAAGCAATCGGAACTATCATGCAAAAGTTTATAATACTTCCACTCTTAGCGCTTTTGAGCTTTTTCCCCTGGCACTGCTCTGCAAAGCTGGTCATTGCCGATGGCGGAGCTGCCGGATACCTGATGGCAAACAATCTGGCTGCCACCACTCTTGCTGTCAGCATGGATGCTGATATTATTAATCTTGATCTGGTGCTCAGTAACGACAATGAAGTGGTTGTTTTTTCCTCTCCATATCTCGAACATGCTACTGATGTGGCTGATATCTTCCCCGATCGCCTACGTGAAGATCAGCACTATTACGTGCTTGATTTTACCATGGAAGAGTTGAAACGACTTACACTCCAGGATCCTGAAAAACGCTTTCCGGCCTCTCTTCACCCCAAATTTACCATCACAACCCTCGATGAACAACTCTCTCTTATTCAGAGCCTCGAAAAAAGTCTGAACCGCTCAGTCCGTGTTGCTGTAACACTTGTAAAACCCTGGGTTCACAGAAAGGAAAAACGTGATCTTGCAAGTCCTGTGGTCTCCACTCTCTTACAATATGGATACAACGGACAGAGCGACAAGATACTGCTTCTGAGTTATGACGTAGAGGAATTACAACGCATTCGCAAACAACTGCTGCCAGCATCCCAAATGCAGATCAAACTTGTACAGCTTATTGATCAGCCTGATGGTGAAGAATATATGGTTGAAGAGTGGGGAGAATATATAAGTTACAGCTACGATCTTCTATTCAGTAACAGTGGTTTGCGTGCACTTGCGGGATCTGTTGCAGCCATTGCACTGCCTAAAGACATGCTGGTGGATGCACAGGGAAATTTAAAAAACACAAGATTCGTAAGCAACGCTCAAAAACTGGGTACTATGATCTTTACGTTTCCCGTGCAATATGAGCCACAGACACGTTTGGCATTTAGCAAGAGTTTCGAGGAAGAACTGGAATTTTTGTATTTTACTGTGGGTGTTGATGGCATTTTCACCGACTATTGCGATGCTGTCAGCAGATTCTTAAAAAACAGGGTGCAGGCACCGCAAAGTATGCCTGGCGAAGAAGTTCTTTTTCCAGAACTTGTTCCTGTGACAACAACAGATGACCCATTAAACCTCACCATCCCGTCAATCCCGGAGAATTAACAGATGTCCATATTTATTAATAAAGAAACAAAGGTTCTGGTACAGGGGATAACCGGCAAAGAAGGCCGTTTTCACACGCAGCAGTGCGAAAGTTACGGAACAAACATTGTAGGTGGTGTAACGCCTGGAAAAGGTGGACAGGATGTTGATGGAATCCCTGTCTTCAACAGTGTGGCCGATGCCTGCCGTAAAACCGGTGCTGATGCCACAATGATTGTTGTCCCGCCTCCTTTTGCAGCAGAAGCAATACTAGAGGCAGTTGATTCCGGGATCGACCTTATTGTCTGCATCACAGAAGGCATTCCAGTAATGGATATGCTCAGAGTAAAAAATGGAATGGCTGGCAAGAAAAGCCGCCTCATCGGCCCTAACTGCCCGGGAATCATCACTCCCGGTGAATGCAAAATTGGTATTATGCCAGGCCCGATTCACACCGCTGGCGGCCCTGTTGGGGTGGTTTCAAGATCTGGAACACTCACTTACGAAGTTGTCCACCAGTTAACAGAACAAGGCCTTGGCCAGACCACTTGTCTTGGTATCGGCGGTGATCCCATAAACGGAACAAATTTTATCGACTGTCTTGAAGCTTTTGCGAATGATCCTGAAACAGAAGCTGTGGTAATGGTAGGTGAAATTGGCGGCAGCGCAGAAGAAGAAGCTGCTGCCTGGATCGCTGCCAACATGAAAAAACCCGTGGTTGGATTTATTGCAGGACTGACGGCTCCTCCTGGAAGAACCATGGGACATGCTGGTGCTATTGTCAGTAATGGGCAGGGAACAGCGGAAGCTAAACTTGCGGCTATGCGTGAGAATGGGATTGTTGTTTGTGAGTCTCTTGGTGATTTGGGGCAGATTTGTAAGACTACTTTTTGCTAACTACAAATACAAAAAAATACTGAACATCGAACATCGAACGCCCAACATCGAACATCGAATGAAAGACAACAGCAACAGTCTTTTTATTCGATGTTCGATGTTCAATGTTCGATGTTCGATGTTCGTCCTTTAAAATCTTTTAAATAAATGAGCACTCCATACAGAGTACTAATAGGAAAACCCGGCCTTGATGGCCACGATCGCGGAGCAAAGTTTATTGCTCGTGCGCTACGTGACGAAGGCTTCGAAGTAATATACACAGGCATCCGTAGAACGGCCGCCGAAATCGCAGCCACCGCCATTCAGGAAGATGTAGATGTGGTAGGATTATCATCATTATCCGGCGCACATCTGCGACTTTTCCCGGAAGTTGTCAAGGAATTGAAAGACAGAGGCGGTGCAGACATCCCCGTGCTTGGCGGTGGTGTCATTCCAGATGAAGACAAGGAACAACTCCTCGCTGCCGGACTGCGTGCTATTTTCACACCCGGTACTCCTGCTGCGACCATAATTCAATCCTTCCGCGATGCCTGCAAACAACAGTAACACCCTACTGCAAGGGTTGGCAGACAGAGATCCCCGTGCCATTGGCAAAGCTATCTCTGTTGTGGAGAATAACGGTGATGGTGTCACAGAAATTCTGGCAGGTCTTGACCGCAAACAAATTGAGGATGTACTGGTACTTGGCATTACCGGACCTCCGGGAGCCGGTAAATCAACCCTCACCTCCAGTCTGATAAGTCAGCTTCGCAGTGATGAAAAACGGGTTGGCATCATTGCCATTGACCCGTCATCACCCATTAGTGGTGGAGCCATTTTGGGAGACAGAGTTCGCATGATGCAACATGCGCTCGACCAGGACGTAGTTGTCCGTTCCATGGCAACCCGTGGCAGGCTTGGCGGACTTTGCGCCTCAGCAGGTGCGACTGTACGTATTATGGCTGCTTCCGGTTGCGAAGTGATCATCATTGAAACCGTAGGCGTTGGACAGTCAGAGATGGATATTGTTCGTCTGGCTGATATCACTCTTATGGTTTTAGCCCCGGGTTTCGGCGATGATATACAGGCAATGAAGGCAGGACTTTTGGAAGTTGCTGATTTTCTGATAGTCAACAAATCAGACCTTGGCGGTGCAGACGCCCTCGTCATGGATATGAAACAGATATTTGCTGCAAAAGAAGAAGAGAGCGGGATCCCAAGAGTCCTGCAAAGCATTGCCTCTGAAGATAAAGGGATCAAAGATATTCTGGATGGTGTTCAGCGCTTCACCACATATTTAACCGCAAATAATATCAAAGTGGAACGTCGTAAAAAGGCCATGCAAGGCGAAACACTGGATTGGATTTTTGAAATGCTGCGCCCCGCGTTGACAGAAAAGCTGGAAACACAAACAGACCAGGGACAAAAGGATCCCCGGGTACGTGCAAAAGAAATGATACAACAACTCCTCAGCGTAGATTGACACTATGAATAATAATACTAAATTTGACGATTGGCAGGAAAAAGAACTGGCTGCAAGTCTTGCTCGTTTTCCTGAACGTAAAGAAGAGTTCAAGCTCCATGGCGATGCGGAAGTACAACGTCTGGCTCTGCCTAAAGAGATTGATGAACAATACGAAAATTCTCTTGGTTTTCCAGGCAAATACCCATTCACCAGAGGTGTGCAGCCCACCATGTATCGCGGCAGGTTCTGGACAATGCGTCAATACGCCGGTTTTTCAAGCGCTGCCGAATCCAACAAACGTTATCGCTATCTTCTTGAACAGGGAACCACCGGTTTATCGGTGGCCTTTGATCTGCCGACACAAATTGGTTACGACTCCGATGACGCTATGTCTCTTGGAGAAGTAGGTAAAGTAGGTGTTGCCATCGATACGTTAGCGGATATGGAGACTCTTTTTGCCGATATTCCGCTGGCTGATATTTCTACCTCCATGACTATTAACTCCCCCGCCATTGTACTACTTGCCATGTATATCGTGGTGGCTGAAAAACAGGGGGTTCCCGCTGAAAAACTGCGAGGCACAATCCAGAATGACGTTTTAAAAGAGTATGTGGCACGAGGCACCTATATTTTTCC
>JAOZLM010000214.1 GCA_029934815.1 Desulfocapsa sp.
TTCTTGTCAGCCTAAAAGATGAGTTATTATCATGAGAACTGAGCCACTTAAACAAAGCGAACCAGCTAATACAAGCCATGAAAGAAGAGCATCGAGGGCCGTGACCTCAGCCCATTTCTTCGCAAGGAGCCATACTGGAAATATTGCCGCAACAAGACTGTTACCAAGGATAAAGAGAGCTACGAAAATGGGTGCGTCAATTACATTTTGAACCAGGCAATAGAGACAATGATGAAAGGGCAGGTTCATAAGATTCGGTGAAATCACTTCAATAAATGCAAAAGTTCCAATGACACTGTTGAATATGACCAGAACCAACAAAGAGAGAAGAGGGATGGTTCCAGTTATTCCTTTAGCAAGGCGACTACGTATAAAAAGGCTCCAAAGGATGAGCAGTGCATTACTTGCAAAGTAAAGAGTCCAGAGTAAGGATGCATACTCAGTACCAAAGAGTGATTCGGGAATCCAGACAGTAAAACGGCTGGGAATGTCCGTCACTGTTGTGCAGCAGGAAACTGCAAGTTCCGCATTACTTCGTAGCCAGAGGACGATGGACGATATACTGTCGGCAAGTCCTGTGATGATACAGAAAGAGAGGAGAATCAAACTGCTTTTTCGTGCAGAGGCTTCAGATCCTTCCCGGTTTCCAAAGCGTTCAAGTTTAAAAAGAAGCAGCCAGACAAGTCCAGAATAAAAGAGAAGTGGTTTAATCAATTCAAGGCTGCGGCTCAATACGGGCTGAAGGTTGCGGGCACCAAAGATACACATGGCACCGGTTATTTCATCTATCAGCGAATGGAGAGTGAGATAAAAAAGAGGCCAGGCAAGAAAACGGAGCAAGAGAAAGACTGCACCAAGCCAGAAAAGGAGGTAGAGGCGATCTTCAATCTGGGCAAGTTCTTCACCGCTTGGCTGAACTGTAGTTCTTGATGCAAAAAGTTGTTTAACACAAAGGCTTGCGGTGATAAGTCCAAGTCCTGCTGAAGCAGTATCGAGACTGAGTGCTGAAACTGTCCATGGATTTACAATCATTGCACAAGTCTCCCTGATTCCATATGAAGTATTCTGTCTGCGGCTCTGGTTAACTGTTCGTTATGGCTGACAACCACCAGACTTTTCCCCTGTTCTTTAAATGTTTGAAAAAGATCCATAACCATGTTGGCTGCTTTTTTGTCGATATTTGAGGTCGGTTCATCGGCAAACAGAAGATCAGGGTCGTTGATCAGGGCGCGGGCCAAGGCAACTCGTTGTCTTTCACCACCGGAGAGCTGGCGTGGCAAATGATCGGCCCTATCTGCAAGACCAACATGATCAAGTAGTATCATGGCACGTTCTTTTTGTTCCTTTCTGTTGAGATTGCTGACAACGAGCGGCATACAGACATTCTCAAGTCCACTTAACTCTTCAAAAAGTTGATACTCCTGAAAGACAACACCTATTTTTTCTTTACGATAGCGTGCAAGGCGAACATCATTTGCGCCACTTAAGTTTTCCCCATTAAAAAAAACCTCTCCGGAACTTGGACGATCCAGTGCTGCAAGAATGGCAAGAAGAGTGGATTTCCCAGATCCCGATGGCCCGCTTATGGCAAGCCAGCACCCTTTCTCCATGGAAAAAGATACTTCCTGCAAGGCTCTTACTTCGTGGTTGTGTCCAAGGCGGTAATATTTGCAGAGGTTTCTGGATTCAAGCAGACTCATTTCTTATTAAACCTCTCCTTCAAATCACCTCGTTCATCCCCGGCATATGGATTTTTCCCCCAGTTCTCGGTTGTTGGAGGAACATAAACAGGATCTTTGGCAAGCGTACGAATAAAGGCAACAATGGAAAAGATCTCCTTCTCTTTCAGGACATGTTTCCATTGAGGCATGATATGGGAGAGGTTGTTGGCTTTACCACCAAGCGTGATCACCTTAAAGAGCCTGATATCGCTTTGCATGTTCATATAAAAGCCATCGGTGTGGTTTCTTGGTGGTGGTTGCAGTGCTTCATTTCTTGCCCGCGGTCCATGCCCGTTTCCTTCCTGGCCATGGCAAGGGGTACAATACTGCTGGTAGATGCGTTTGCCGCGTGCGGCATCCCCATTTGCCAAAAGAGATACTGGAGGCAGAAGCAGGATAAGGACCAGAAGAGTTATAGTGAGTTTTTTCGATTCCATTTTAACCCATTGTTGTAAGGGGTGGTGTTATAGCGGTTTTCCAAGTAGTGATAACGGTACCCAACATGGTGAGAACGATCCCAAATAAAAAAGAAAAGAGTACTGGCATGGGGGTGAAAAGTGATGGGACTGTAAAATCGGGAATCCAACTGATTCCACTGATAAAGAGTGGTGCAATACCGATTCCGTTGCCTATTTTTAACCAGAATATGGCAATTACAACGGAGAGCATACTGCCAAGAAGTGCAAGAAGGATATTTTCCAGACAGGTCATCTCCATCACTTCAAGGGTTTGCCATCCGGTAGCCTTTAAAATACCAATCTCTTTTTTTCGGGCACCTCTGCCAAAACCGGAAAGGATTAATAAGGCGGGAATTGAGAGACCGAATGCTGTGAGGTAAAAGAGAAAAAAGACCCCGGCCTGAAGGTCAAAGCCACGGTTAATATACTGATTAACGATGGATTTAGTCTGGATTCGCAAGGGAGGAACCATATCCCATGGTTTGCCGAGAGAACTTAATTGCTCTGCTATATTGTCTTCGGTGCCGGGTCGTGAGTAGATAAGGATTTCCGAGGCAAAACCAGGGAGTTTAAAAAGTGTTGCAGCATCGCTAAAGGAGAGAATCACCATTGATGATGCCCAGATGGAAAGATCTCCATCAATAAGATCAACAATGGTAAAGGGCATGGCGGGAAAAAGAAAGAAACGGAGTTCGTCACCTTTCCTTAATTCCAGACGTTCAGCAAGGGAACGTCCCATGAGTACTTCACCCGTTGCAAGCTGTTCTTGTCTATTGCTAAAAAAGTTTGGGGAATCAATACCAACCACTGTGGCAAGTTCTTCACCAAGGTAGGTTCGCCCACTTATTCGTGGGACGACTTTCACTACACCTGGGATTTCTGAGAACTCTTTTACTTTTTCAAGACTGATGGGGCCATTACGACCATATTGGGCGCTGGTAATGTAGAGATCAGCCCCGGCATCAATGGAAAGGGCAGATTGTTCTCTTACTCCCTCTGATACGGCCATTGCAGTAACAAAGGGAACAAGAACAGCAAGCAGACAGCCTATGACAACAAGACTTCTATCGCGGTTTCGTTGAATGGACAAGACAGCCTGAATAAAGAGGTTAATATGTAGCTGCATGGGAATACACGACTAATCCTTGAAACTACTGACCATGGTAAGTCGGTCGGGGGAGTATGAATATCCGCCTGGGATTGGGTAGGTGCGATCATACCCATCCGGCTGGAGGCGCGGATCAAAATCGCTAAAATTCCAGGCAGGAACTGTTGTTGCACCCATGCCCATTCCTCCTAGAGCGGTTTGGAATACTTGTGAATCATCCTGTTGTATCATACTCCTGTTTCCATTTTCCAGGTAAAGAACAACCAGGATAATGGCTGCAAGAGATATGATACATGTTAGAATGCAGGGTACTCCCTTTTCCATGGAATTTAACGTCTGCGACGACGTTTTTTCTCGCCGCCCTCTTCAGCTGGGGCTCCGGCTGCTGGTTCTTCACCAACAACTGAAATCATCGCCTGCATGGAGTGAATGGGGCAGTAGTAAGGGAAATCACCGGGAGTACGGAAGGTGTAACTGAACTTTGTTCCCTTAAGGAGCAGATAAGAAAAGAATTTATTGTTATGGCGCATATCAACCCCTGAGATAACCCAATGGCCATAGTTCATCTTATTGGTCCAGACGACAGTATCTCCAACATCGATGACCGGATCAGGCGGGTAGAAGTTGAAATTTCGAATTTCGATCTCCACGGTTTCTGCCTGGGCCTGTGCTGCAAAGCAACAGAGAAGCGCAACCCCCATCAGTAAGACTGCTGTGATTCGTTTCATGTGAATACCCCTATTATAGCTTATTAGCCTGATATTCCGGCGTATGATATTTAAGTTTTACTTCATCGTGTCCTGGCCAGTCATGTTCCTGGGGATCAAAATCTTCCTGGAATTTATGGGTAGGACTCTTGTCATTGTGACATTCAAGACAAGTCACCCGAGGATCAAGGTTAAGCCCTGCATGGACAATTTCTTCTTCGGTATAGGTTCTGCTATGCTTTGCCATTGCTTTATTGTATTGTTTTCCAGCTCCATGACAGGCTTCACAACTCACCCCTATCATTGTGGGAGTCTTTTCAACACTGACAAAGCCGCCAGCTTTTCTATATCCGGTTGTATGACATGGCAGACAGGTCTCATCTTTTGTGTAGTCTTTATTGGGATCGAGCCCTGCCTTTGTTTTTATTTCAGCACGTTCCCCTGGTTTTAAAATAGTAAACGCATCAGCCATTAAGGTATCTTTCCATGTCTTCCACACTTTGCGATGACATTTTTTACAGGTTGTAACGCCTGCAAAATCAAATGTAACCTTCTCCTCTGCAGCCAGGGCAGGGGAGCCTATGAGCAGAGCCAGGGCACTGCATAGTAAAATATTTTTCAT